>NZ_KV803643.1:0-837 GCF_001811145.1 Corynebacterium sp. HMSC062A03
CCGCCGACCCGGCAGGTACCGTCGCGGCCTTCGACAAGTTTGCGCATAATCAGGCCGGGTTGGTAGCCATCGGCTTCGGCGACCTCACCGGTTAAATCTCGCACCTTGTCATGTGGCATGGGCTCAGCCCGCCAGCCGAAGCCTTCAATAAAGGTCGGTGCATCCTCAATATCGCAGGCCTGGTAGGTGTGGAGCACCACCGTAGCTGGTGGCTGTATTTCACCGGAAAGCAGTTTGATGACTGCCTCAGCGACAGTGATGTCTTCCTTGGTTGCGGTCTGGTGGATGAAAGCATCAAGTTTCATGCCGGTGTCTTCCCCAACCTGCAGTTCCAACCAGGCAGAGGTACCGTTAGAGGAAAACCGGTAGCTATCTTTAGGGCGGGTATCCCGATAGGCAATGGAATCATCCAGTGTTTTACATATATCGCGGACTTTGCGCCTGATTTGACTACGTGTAGGAAAAGCTTGGTTCGGCTTAGAAGGGGTAAAAAAGTCAGCCAGGAGGGTGTCGATGAACTCAAGGGTTTCTTTTGTTAGGGCTGTCAGTGCTGACATGGGTTGATCAATAGCAATGAGGGATTCAATATCCAGCAGGCAGTGGGTGTCTTGTATGGCTTTGACTTTCGGCAGGCTATCTAGGCGGTGGATAGCGCGCAGGCCGGATTTGATGTGGCCTTCCGGCAGTGACCAGGCAGCCACTAGGGATAGTGCGGTGGTGTTGATATCGGCGTCGAGGCTGGGCATGGCCCCGACCCAGGTTTTATAGGTGGCTCTCCGGGCTTGAGCACGAGCCATCGCGTGTGGGTTATTAGGGTTGGTGGTGGAAAAGAAGAAG
>NZ_KV803644.1:0-434 GCF_001811145.1 Corynebacterium sp. HMSC062A03
GTCGAAATCTTCGGCTCACCAGACTCATCACCCTCATCAGAGGTCACAGTCTGATCCTTATCGTTGATGTCCTTGTGCTCAGCGATGTCATTCGGATTCTCCGAATCAGCATCCGGAGTCTCCTTACCATCCTTGTTGACCTCAACCGAAGTCAACTCCTCGAAAGCAACCGCAGCCTCAACCGGCTTAGTCACAGACTCATCAACAATGATCTCAACAACAACCTCACCGTTAGCAGCATCCGGAGTAAAGGTCTTCTCACCCTCACCCAGAACAGTCTTGCCATCAGCCTTGGAAATCAACTCTGCCTTAAGGGTGTATTCCTTACCCGGAACCAGACCCTCATAGGTCACCGTATCGTCAACCTGCGCACCAGCAACAACCTCAGTTGCACCATTGGCAAAGTCAGCATTCGTCGAAATCTTCGGCTCACC
>NZ_KV803645.1:0-209919 GCF_001811145.1 Corynebacterium sp. HMSC062A03
CCACTACGTGTCCACGATTTGCGGGCAACCCCAGAAGGTAGGCGGGCGTGTAGCAGTAGTGGTCATGGTATCTCCCCCGAGATCAACATGAGTTAGAAGAAATGTTCTAAACATAATCCTAGCGGCCACCGCCACACATAGCCATAGTTAGCGCTAAATTCATGTCAAGTCGTTACTATAAACGGGGGTAGCGGCTGAGCATTTCGCCTAGATATTCGATACTTAACGGATGTGGGTGGTGTCTGCCTGTGCACAAACGTGAAACGCCCCTCCGGCCGTCAAAGACCGCGCGAAGGGGCGTGGAATGGATCTACTTGGCGTCGGAAAGCGCGTAGGCAGCGCCAGCACTTGCGGCGGTGACGGTCAGCACTGCCGGCCAGGAGCCCATCTTCTTAGCCAGCGGGTGGGAGAGGCCGAAAGCGCCGGTGTATAGAGCTGCCAAGCCAGCGGTAGTGGCTGGGTTCGTTTTCGCCCACCAGCTGCGGCCCGCCCAGACGCCAGCGGCGGCAAGCACCACGCCGCCAAGCGGGCGAATGCCTGTCTCCCGGGCGGTGAGCCACCCGCCGATAAGGCCTAGCGTGACGGTCGCTGCCGTTGATACATCCTGTGGTTTCTTGATATCAATCATTCCCATGCGCTTCAGTTTAGGCCGCGTGAGTGTGCGGTGGCTAGACTTCGCTGCATGAAACTCGCAGGAACGCCGCCGTCGGAGAAGCAGGCTTGGCTCGCCATGGCCGCGCTATCACTGGGCTTTTTCATGTCCTTGCTTGACCAATCGATGATTGCCGTCGCGCTTCCCGACGTCCGCCGTGAGTTCCGCGCCGATGTCAACCAGGTGCTGTGGGTCTCCGCCATCTATCTGCTCGCCGTGGTCGTGCCGCTGTTGTTTACCGGCCGCCTCGGCGATATTTACGGTCAGAAGAACATGTTCCAGTTGGGCGTCGGGCTCTTTGGTATCGGCGCGCTGCTGTGCGCGCTAGCGCCCTCGGTGGAGTTTCTTATCGCAGCAAGAGCCCTGCAAGGTTTCGGCGCGTCGATTCAAATGCCGCAGACTATGGCCGTCATCAACCGTATCTTTGCCCGCGAGCGGCGCGGCCGTGCGCTCGGCGTTTGGGGAGTGGTTGGGTCTTTGGCCACGCTTGCCGGACCGCTCTTGGGTGGCTTCGTTGTCGCCGCCTTCGGGTGGCAGGCGGTGTTTTGGATCCATATACCTTTCGTCGTCGCTGCAATCGTCTTATCCGGTCTGTGGGTTCCTTCCTTGCCGACGGCGACGGGGAAGATTGACTTTGTGTCGGTGGGGGCGTCGTTTATCGCGTTAACGTGCTTTGTGTTCGCAGTGCAGCAGGGCCCAGAGACGGGCTGGCCGTGGTGGATTTGGGCCCTGCTCCTTGCTGGTGTGGTGGGCATCTACATCTTCGTGCGCTTGCAATCATCGCGGGGGAAGGCGGCGCTCGTCCCCCTCGTGCTGTTTAATGACCGCAACTACTCCGCAGGTTCAGTGGCCATCGTGTCCATGGGCTTTATGGCGGCGTCGATGATGATTCCAATCATGATGTGGCTGCAGGTCGAGCAGGACATGTCGTCGCGGGATGCCGGGCTCATCGTTACACCTATGGCGCTGGTCTCTCTGTGCGTGTCGCCCTTGGCGGGCATTCTGGCGGATAAGCTGCACCCACGGCGTCTGGCGGTCGCGGGATTCGGCATCCTGATTGCAACCTTCCTCGCGCTGTGGTTCCTCATGTACGCCGAAGTGTCGGCCTGGTGGTTGTGCCTGCCCTGCGCGGCGCTGGGGGCGGGGCAGTCCTTCATCTGGGGTTCCAACGCCGCGACGACGATGCGCGATATTGACGCAGATCTCATGGGTGCTGCATCCGGCGTCTATAACACTTCTCGGCAGGTGGGTTCGGTCATCGGCGTGGCCGCTGTTTCCGCGGTTATGCAGGTAGCGGGGGCCGCGGATTCCCTCGTGGTCATCGTTGCGATGCTATCGGCGGGGTGTGTGGCTTCGCTCTTCTTCCGCGACACCCTGCATGCGGTAGTGGAAACTGCGAGCCTATAGGGAAGCGAGTAGATTGGATGTCATGCGTCTTGCTGTACTGACATCCGGTGGTGATTGCCCCGGTCTGAATGCTGTTATCCGCGCGGTCGTTCGCACCGCATCCAACGAGTTCGGCGATACGGTCGTCGGCTACGAGGACGGCTGGGTTGGCCTCATGGAAGACCGCCGCCGTGACCTTTATGACGACGCTGAGATTGACCGCATCCTTCTGCGCGGCGGAACCATCCTTGGTACCGGCCGCCTCCACCCAGATAAATTCAAGGCTGGGTTGGATATCATCAAAGCCAACATGGCTGATGCTGAGGTCGATGCGCTCATCGCCATTGGCGGTGAGGGAACGCTGAAGGGCGCCAAGTGGCTGTCTGATAATGGCATTCCAGTCGTCGGCGTGCCGAAGACAATTGACAATGACGTCAATGCAACGGACTACACCTTCGGTTTCGACACCGCAGTCTCCGTCGCAACCGATGCGATCGATCGCCTCCACACCACCGCTGAATCCCACGACCGCATCCTCATCGTGGAGGTCATGGGCCGCCACGTCGGTTGGATCGCACTGCATGCTGGCATGGCTGGTGGTGCGCACTACACGGTGATCCCTGAGGTTCCATTCGATATCGCAGATATCACCAAGGCAATGGAGCGCCGCTTCCAGATGGGTGAGAAGTACGGCATCGTCTGCGTTGCCGAGGGCGCTCTGCCCAAGGAAGGCACCATGGACTTCGAAGAAGGCGGCGTGGACCAGTTCGGCCACCAGACCTTCAACGGAATTGGCCAGGTCATCGGTGATGAGATCAAGAAGCGCACCGGCTACGACGTGCGCACTACCGTCCTCGGCCACATCCAGCGTGGTGGTACGCCAACTGCCTATGACCGCGTGCTGGCAACCCGTTATGGCACCCATGCTGCCCGCGCCGCGCACAATGGACAGTCCGGAATGTGCGTGGCCTTGCACGGCGAAAACATCGACCTCGTGCCGCTCGAGGAGGCCGTGGGCAAGCTGAAGGTGGTTCCTGCCAAGCGTTATGCCAACGCTCAAGCCCTCTTTGGTTAAACACCACTAGGACTCACCCTTAGTTAATAAAGGATTATGACAAGCGTATTAGCTTTCCTGGCTGATCAGCCGGTTCTCTTGGTGTTCCTGCTGATTGGCCTCGGCATGGCCCTCGGCGGTATTAAGACACGGGGCATCAGCTTGGGCGCGGCAGCCGTGCTCTTCTTGGGCATCGCTTTCTCGGCCGCTGCCTCCGCCGTCGGCGTCGAAGCTTCCGTTCCTCCCATTTTGGGTATGTTTGGCTTGGTGCTCTTTGCCTTTGGCATTGGCAACAACTCCGGCGTGTCCTTCTTCAAGTCGCTGAAAACTGCGACTGGCCCCGTGCTTTCCATGATCGCGGTCTTTATCGTCGCCGCCCTCGCTGCTTGGGGGCTGGGGACCTATGTCTTTGGGTTGTCGAGTGCCACTATCGCCGGTACCTTCGCTGGCGCGGTGACAAATACCCCTGCTTTGGCGGCGGCCTCGGAGGCTACGGGCGATCCGGGCTCAGCAACGGTGGGTTATGCGGTGTCTTATCTGTTTGGCGTCATCGGTATGCTCGCGGCGACTGTGCTGGTGCTTCGCGACGCCGGTAATGACGACGACACCCTGTCACCCGTCACGCGCCAGCACATGCAGATTCTGCGTGAGACCTCCGTTGCAGAGCTCGCGGACATTGGCAATGGGGAAGTGCAGGTCACCCGTTTACGCCGAGTAGGCAGCAACGTGATCGTCCTGCCGAAGTTTTTTGATGTGCTACACCCGGGGGATGTCGTCACGCTTGTCGGCGCCCCCGAGGACCTCGACAACATTATTGAGGACGCTGGGCGTGAGTCGCCACAGATTCTCAACGATGACCGCCACGAGCTAGATTTTCGCCGCATCACTGTGTCGGAGCACAACTTGGCCGGTCTGACCATCGCAGAGCTGAATAACCAATTGGCGGATCGTTGGGGCGCACGAATCTCGCGTGTTCGGCGGGCCGATAACGACCAGGTCGCAATCCCCGAACACATCGTAGAGCTGGGGGACCGCGTGCGCGTCGTCGGTTCAAAGAAGTCTCTGCGGGAGATTTCTGCTTTTCTCGGTGATTCCTCCCAAGGCCTGACGGATATCAACCCGGTCTCCCTCGGCTTAGGCATGGCTCTCGGCGTTTTCGTGGGCCACCTCGAGATCCCTCTACCGGGAGGTTCTTCCTTTAGCCTCGGCGCTGCCGCGGGCGTCCTCATCGTGGCGCTGATCATGGCGCGCATCGGGCGCATTGGCAACACGGTCACCGCATTGCCGCACTCGGCCAACACGATTCTTTCCGAGTTAGGCCTGCTGCTCTTCTTGGCGCAGGCCGGAACGAATGCGGGTGGGGAGATTGCCGGCGCCTTTACGGGTGGTTCGTGGTGGAAAATTCTCCTGCTCGGTGCAATCATCACCACGCTGGTAGCCACCGGGTTCGCCTTTGTGATGCGGCGCTTCCTGCATGTTGGTGCAACAAAGACCGCGGGGGCCATGGCTGGCGCACAAACGCAGCCGGCGGTGTTGGCTTTCGTTAACAATCGCACCAATACTGACCAGCGAGTTTCTTTGGGCTATGCCATGGTCTATCCGGCGGCGATGATTGCCAAAATTCTCATTACCCACGGCATCACCTTGTTGGGTTAGGCGGTTGCGCACGGTGTCGCGCTGACATACTAAGATGGCACGCATGACTGCTGCGATGTATGACCTGATGGACTATGATGAGGTCCTTGAAAAGTTCGATCCCGTTATGGGCATGGAAGTTCACGTGGAGCTCAATACGGAGACCAAGATGTTCTCCACCTCACCCACGAACTTCAACGCAGCCCCCAACTCCAACGTGGACCCGGTGTCGCTGGGCCTGCCAGGCGCTTTGCCCGTAGTGAACTCCAAGGGCGTGGAAGGCGCCATCAAGATTGGCCTGGCGCTGAACTGCAAGATTGCGGAGTCTTCGCGCTTTGCCCGCAAAAATTACTTCTACCCGGACCAGCCGAAGAACTACCAGATCTCTCAGTACGATGAGCCGATTGCCTACGACGGCTACCTCGACGTCGTCCTCGACGACGGCACCGAGTGGCGCGTAGAGATTGAACGTGCCCACATGGAGGAGGACACCGGCAAGCTCACCCACTTGGGTGGCGCCGATGGCCGTATCCACGGCGCAACCTCCTCGCTGGTGGATTGTAACCGCGCGGGCATTCCCCTCATTGAGATTGTGACCAAGCCAATCATGGGTGCTGGTGAGCGTGCCCCTGAGGTAGCGCGCGCCTACGTGACGGCGCTGCGTGAGCTCGTCGCCGCTCTCGGCGTTTCTGATGCCCGCATGGATCAGGGCTCGATGCGCGTTGACTCCAACGTCTCGCTGCGCCCGGTGGGCCAGGAGGAGTTCGGCACCCGTACCGAAACCAAGAACATCAACTCCTTGCGCTCGGTCGAGCAGGCCGTGCGCTTTGAGATGCAGCGCCAGGCGCAGGTGCTTGTCGACGGTGGCGAGATCATCCAGGAAACCCGCCACTACCAGGAAACCGATGGCTCCACCTCGAAGGGCCGCCCGAAGGAGACTGCGGAGGACTACCGCTACTTCAATGACCCGGATCTGCCTCCGGTGATTGTTTCCCGCGAGTGGGTCGAAGAAATCCGCCAGACCCTGCCGGAGATGCCGTGGATTCGCCGCGCCCGTATCCAAGAGGAGTGGGGCCTCAAGGACGAGGAGATGCGTGACCTGGTCAACGCTGGCGCGCTTGATCTCATCATCGAAACCGTGGAAGCCGGAACCACCCCGGATGAGGCGCGCTCCTGGTGGGTTTCTTACCTGACTGGTAAGGCCAATGAGGCCGGCGTTGAGCTGAGTGCTCTCGACATCACCCCGGCGCAGGTTGCTCGCGTTGTCGAGTTGGTTAAGGAAGGCAAGCTGACCACCAAGCTGGCCCGTCAGGCGGTCGACGGTGTGCTGGCCGGTGAGGGTGATGTCGACGAGGTCGTCGCCAAGCGCGGGCTCGAGGTCGTGCGCGATGATGGTGCGATTGAGAAGGCCGTCGACGATGCCCTGGCCGCTAACCCGGACATCGTGGAGAAATACAAGGCCGGCAATAAGAAGGTCACCGGCGCTATCGTGGGCGCGGTCATGAAGGCCACCCAAGGTAAGGCTGACCCGGGACAGGTCAACAAGCTGATTGCGAAGAAGCTCTCCTAGCCGGTAGAGATTTCCATTAGGCGAGGTCAGGCGGCTGCGGGGTACCGTGGTCGCCATGACTATTTCTACCAAAGCCCTGCAGAAGACCGGCCCGAACGAGCCCTTCGAGGTCGTGACCATCCAGCGCCGCGAGCCGCGCGCCGATGACGTCGTCATCGACATTAAGGCCGCAGGAATCTGCCACTCGGATATCCACACCATCCGCAACGAGTGGGGCGAAGCGCATTTTCCGCTGACCGTCGGCCATGAGATCGCTGGTGTGGTCTCCGCCGTGGGGGAGGAGGTCACCAAATTTAAGGTGGGGGACCGCGTCGGCGTGGGCTGTCTGGTGAACTCCTGCGGCGAATGTGAACAGTGCCAAGCCGGAATGGAGCAAAACTGCCTCAATGGTGGCGTGGGGACCTATAATTCCACCGACGTTGATGACACCATCACCCAAGGCGGCTACGCCGAAAAAATCGTGGTGAACCAAGACTTCGTTTTGCGCATCCCCGATGCACTCGACTTCGACGTAGCAGCACCCCTGCTCTGCGCCGGTATCACCACGTACTCTCCGTTGGCACGCTGGGATGTGAAGGAAGGTCAAAAGGTGGCCGTCGTAGGCCTGGGCGGCCTGGGGCACATGGGCGTGCAGATCGCTGCCGCGAAGGGCGCGGATGTCACGGTCATCTCGCGCACTTCTCGCAAGGCTGAAGAAGCTGCAGAGCTTGGAGCGAGCCGTACCTTGGCCACCACCGAAAAAGAGGACTTCTTCAGGAAGCATCGCGGGGAGTTCGATTTTATTCTCTCGACCATTTCCGCAGAGTACAGCCTCGAGGACTACCTGCGGATGCTCAAACCCCGCGGCATCATGTCGGTGGTGGGTCTGCCGCCAGAGGCCTTACCACTGCGCCTCAACCGCTTAGTCGGCGGCGGCAAGGTGCTCACGGGTAACAATATCGGCGGCATCGCGGAAACCCAGGAGATGCTGGACTTTTGTGCTGAGCACGGCTTGGGCGCGGTGATCGAGAAGGTGGGCGTCGACGAGGTTGATGCCGCCTACGAGCGAGTCGTGGCGGGTGATGTGAAGTTCCGTTTCGTCATTGACACAGCGACGTTCGCTGAGCACTAAGAGGTGAGCCGTCTCATGCTTTAGCGGTTGTTGGAGCAAGCTCTCTACAGCCGCACACATGTTTTCCTATCAGCGTGGCGTAAGGTAGAGACTATGTACCGTCATACTTATGTCAAAGTATGGCGCGTTTTTATGCACTAGTCATTAAGCATAAGAAGAAGAAAATAGAAAGCAGATAGGAAAACGTGTCTTATAAAAACGTTATGGGCCTCGCTTTGTCCTTTATTGGCTTGCTCGTTGGTGCGGGCTTTGCCACGGGGCAGGAAGTCGTCCAGTACTTTACGTCCTTCGGTATTCCTGGCATGTGGGGAATTTTGGTCGCCGGCCTAGTCATGACCCTCGCCGGCACGGTCTTCCTCCAGCTGGGAAGCTATTTCCACGCCAGCGAGCACAACCAAGTGTTTCGGAACATCACCCACCCGATCATTTCGCGCATTCTGGATGTCGCAGTGATCCTTACGCTCTTTGCGGTGGGCTTTGTCATGCTGGCCGGTGCCGGTTCCAACATGCAGCAACAGTTCGGCTGGCCTGCCTGGGTTGGTTCCTTGCTCATGCTCGTCCTGGTTCTGATCACGGGCATGTTCGATGTTGATAAGGTTTCCCAGGTCATTGGCCTTCTTACGCCGACCATCATCATCGCGGTGCTCTTCGCCGGCGCTTATACACTGCTGCATATGCCGGACAGTGTCGACGCTGCAATTACTGCATCCGAAGCGATTGAATCCCCAATCCCGCACTGGCTTATCTCCGCGCTGAACTACAACGGCCTAGCCCTCATCCTGGCTGTATCGATGTCCCTGGTGATCGGCGGCGATAATATCAGCCCGCGCGAGGCGGGCGTCGGCGGCATCGTGGGCGGCGCGGTTTACGCGGTACTCATGGCCATCGCCGGTTTCTCGCTGCTCATGAACGCAGAGAGCGTGGGCGATTCCGATATTCCGATGCTGACCCTGGTAGACAATATCCACCCAACACTCGGCGTCATTATGGCCATCATCATTTACCTGATGATTTTCAACACGGCCATCGGTATGTTTTACGCGCTGGGTAAGCGTTTGTCCTCTGGCAAGGAATCGAAGTACCGCATCATCTTCATCGTAGGCTGCCTCGCTGGCTTCGCCGTGTCCTTTGCCGGTTTCAAGGCACTGATGCAGTATGTCTACCCAGTACTGGGTTACATGGGCATCGTCCTCGTGGCCATCCTGGTTATTGGCTGGCTGCGCTCCCTGGGCAAGATCAAGGACGAGGGGCTGCGCCGTGAGCGCATCCGCGCCCTGTTGCACCTCAAGCTGCACCCCGATTCGGAGTACGACGCAGCTCGTTACGACGACGAGATCGGCCAGCAGATCGCTGATTCCAACATGGATGATGAAGCCCTCTTCGAGGATCTTGTCTCCGATGTCGTCGATGAATTGGATTCGGATGAAGACCTAGACTTCGACAGGGAAGGCTGGGAGGAAAACCGCAACGATCACTCCTACTACACTGAGCGCGAGGGCGTGGAGCAGGACCGCAGCGACGAAGAAATTAAGGCCTGGGTCGAGGAGACCGGCGCGGTGGGAGACCCTGCCGAAGACGAAGAGCTCCCAGAAGAATCAAAGAAAGATTAGAAGAGCAGGAGCTTTGCCGTCAGCGCAAGCATGACACAGCCGATGACGATGTTGACTACGCGCCACGTCGTCGGCTTGGCCAGCACGTGGGAAAGTTTCCAGGCACCAAAGCCCAGGGAGGGGAACCAGACGGAGCTGGCCAAAATCGCGCCGCCTGCGAAGACCCAGCGCTGGTCGCCATATTGGTTCGCAATGGAGCCCAGCATGACCAGCGCGTCGACGTAGGCCAAGGGATTGAGCCAGGTCAGCGCCAACGCACCGAGGACCGGCTTGACCCAGGAATTCGAGCGCACGCGGGGGCGAATTTTGGTGAGTACGGAGGTTCCTGAAGCTCCCGAATTGCCCGAGTTGTCTTCGACGATCTGCGCCACTGGTGCGGTTTCCTCAATGACCAGTGAGTCCTGTTCCTTCTTAAACGCGTCGCGGAAGCACGTGAACCCAAAGTAGATGAGGTAGGCCGCGCCTAAATACTTGACCACGACGAGCGCGGTGGGGAAGCGCTCGACGAGGACGCCGACTCCGGCGGTGCCGCCGGTGATGAGGATGACGTCGGAAAGCAAGCACGCCAACAGGATGGCGCCGACATGATCGCGTTTAATGCCCATCTTGATGATGTAGGCATTCTGCGGTCCGATGGCGATGATGAGGGATAGACCTAGCGCAAATCCTGCAAGCAATACTGACATGGCTTCTAGTCTGCGCATAGCGCCATATGAAGTCTAGTTAAATGTTCTACAGCTGGTTTAATATAGCTTCATGAATCCGCTCCATACCGAAACGTTGCTGGCCATCATCGATGAAGGATCCTTCGAGGAGGCTGCGGCTGTGTTGGGAATCACTCCTTCGGCCGTCAGTCAGCGCATCAAAGCGCTGGAAGTTTCGACCGGCCGCATCCTTCTGCGCCGCGGCACTCCGGTCACCGTGACTGAAGCAGGGGAGATCGTCGCCCAAGCAGCACGGCGCATGGCGCTGGTCCAAGCTGAGGCGGATGCGCGGCTGACCGAGCGCCTGTCCCGCGTTCCACTCACCGTTGCTATCAACTCGGATTCCCTGGCCACGTGGTTCCGCCCTGTAATCCAGAGCACCGCCGAGCGCGGTGAGGCGGCGCTGCGCATCCGCATCGAAGATGAAGCCCGTACACTCGCCATGTTGCGCCGGGGTGATGTGCTGGGCGCGGTTACGCGCGAGCAAAACCCGGTCTCAGGTTGTGAATCCACGTACCTCGGTACCATGCGCTACTTTGCCGTCGCCGCGCCCGCTCTGGCGGAGACTTTCGAGGACTGGGAGACCCTGCCCATCGTGGGCTTCAGTCCGAACGACGCCACCTTGGATGACGCCATGCGCGAGCGCTTCATTGATTCCCATGTTCTGCGTGCGCGGGTGTCCCAGATTCCTTCTTCGGAGAGTTATGTCGAAGCAGTGCGCTATGGCCTGGGATGGGGCTTAGTGCCGCGCCTGCAGGCACAGCCCTTGCTGGAGACCGGGGAGCTGGTGCTTCTCGACGACTTCCCGCTCGACATTGACCTCTATTGGCAACGCTGGCGGTTGGAGTCGGAGTTGCTTGCGGACCTCACAGCCGATGTCTTAGACGCAGGCCGTGCAGTTTTAGCTTCGCGCCGCGCCGATAAAGATGCACCATAAGGGGGCTGTGCTGCCTTAAGTTGGAGGTATGAGCGATAAAACTCCTGATAAAGCCACCGACTTTGATGACGATATTCCGACCTACACGGGGAAAGACTCCGTGAAGGACAGCACGTCTAAAGAAGAAGCTACCGATAAGCCGAAGAAGAGCAGCCTCTTCCAGCGTCCCGGACGTGCCGAGCCGCAAGTGATTAAGCCCAAGAAGGCCGAGGAGCCTGCCGTTGAAGCAGAGCCTGAAGCCAAGACCGAAACCTTTGAGAGCGCCTCCCGTGGCTCCCTGTCTTTCGACAGTGCTGCAGCAGAAACCGAGACCACCGCCTTCCCGCGCGCTGAGGCGACGACAGAGTCCGAAGCGGAGACAACTGCTATGCCGGTATCGGCAACCGCTGCCGCTGATACCACAACTGAACCTGTGGCAACTGAGAGCTATGAAGAGGTACCAAGCACGGTTGCTGTTGCCGACCCCGCCGTGGACTCCGAGGCAGCAGCGGTGGAGGAGAAGCCGGAGCCGGCACGTCGCGGCACCATCGACTTCGGTCTGCTCTTCGTGCGCCTAGCGCTCAGCGTTTACCTGCTCGTGGCGGGTGCTTCGACCTTCTTTAAGCTCGGCGGTAACGAGGGACTGTCCGGCTTGGAGAAGGAGTTCGGCGAGTACACCATGGCTGCAGCCTTGGCCATCGGTGTGCCGACTGTTCAGCTCATTGCCGGAGCCTTCCTGCTTCTCGGCCTGGTGACACCGCTGGCCGCTATGTTCGGCCTTATCGTCACGGGCTTCTCCGCTATCCACGGCCTCAACGCCTCCGGTGCCGGGTTGGATGTCTTCGCGTGGAATGAGAGTGTCTGGCTGGGTCTCGTCCTCTTCGTTATCGCGGTGGCCCTGCAGTTCACCGGCCCGGGATTCATCTCCTTGGACTTCAATCGCTCCTGGACTCGCCGCCCGCTGGCAACGTCCTGGATTTTCGTCGTCATTGGCGTGGCCGCGTTGGTCGCTATCTGGTGGTTTGGCGCTGGCGTTAACCCGATAAACTAGGCGTTGTCAGCGCGTTTCTACGCTCCCAGCCTGCAGCTATATACAAGCTCTTGTTGTTTTCCATTGCGTAAAGTAAGTTGTTTTCTGTAATGGAAAACAATGACTTTGGTGCCGCAGGAGGGGAGCTTTAGTTTTGTCTGATCAGGATGTTCGGGACGCACTTGCATTTGAGGAGCAACAACGGCTGGCCGCAGCCAAGCGGCCGCCCATCTGGTTGAGCCTGCTCGCAGCGGTGGTGTACGGTGCGTGGTTTGCCTACATGTGGATCAAGGATGACGTCCATCCTCTCGTTCTTGTTGGTGGACTGCTTCTTGTACTCGCGCTCTTGGTGAGTCTCGCCTTCTTTTATCGCACGGGGGTGAGGGATTCGATGCGACAGAAGGTGGATCCGCATGCGTCACGGAGTGTCACCTGGCGGTATTTTGCGGGTTTGGGTTTCATGATTCTGCCGGCACTGTTCAATCCTTTTGTTGAAGGGCACGTTATTGCCTCGTGCATCGCAGGTGTGCTGTGCAGCTTGGCGGTCTTTTGGACGTTGCACACGGGTGCGCTGGATAGGATGCCGCGATGAATGGGCTCGATCCGGTAATTCACCCGCTCAATCGCTTTAAGATTTGCGCCACACTCAATGCTTTCGGTGCCACGCAGGGTGGGGAAGTAAACCGTGAGATGAAGTTCGCTATGTTGCGTGACCGCACGGAGCTTTCCGACGCCTCCCTGTCCAAGCAGCTTGGTGCATTAGAGAAAGCTGGCTACGTCACGCGCTTCCGTGAGTACGGCACCAGCCGCGCTAAAGATTCGGTATGGGTCGCTCTGACGGAGGAAGGTAAAACAGCTTTCGATGGTCATTTGGCGGCGCTTAAGGCTTTGGCCGTAGATTGATCGTGGGCACAGTTCACAAGGCATCAGCGTTCCCACGCATCATGCCGATGACGGTTTTAGAGCCCGAATGTCCTAGGATTTAGGGGCTATGGCGAAATCATCGACGTATCGTACAGACATTGACGGCCTGCGCGGCTTGGCCATCGCGCTGGTCGTGTTCTTCCACGTCTTCGTGGGCAAGGTCTCAGCGGGCGTCGACGTCTTCCTGCTTATCGGCGGAGTCTTCTTTTTCGGGCCCCAAATTCGCAACGCCCTCAACCCTCGGGGGCTAACCCCAGTCCAAGTGGTTATCAGGATGCTGCGTCGACTCTTTCCGGCGCTCGTGGTTACGGTCACTGTCACGCTGGCCCTAGCCCTAATAGTCTTCCCTCCGACGCGGTGGGGAAGAGAAGGCCGGGAGGCGCTGAGCTCCTTAGCCTATGTCCAAAACTTCGCTTTATCGGCTGCCGGACAGGACTACGCTGCCATTGGTCAAGATGTGAGTACGTATCAACACCTGTGGTCCATGTCAGCCCAGCTGCAAATCTATCTAGGATCCCTACTGGTCATCTTCCTGTGTGCAGGTGTGTACCGGCTCTGTGGACGCCGTGAAGGTAAGGCCCAGGTCAGTGGTATAAACATGGCCCCTTGGGGGCTCGGCATTGCTACGCTGGCCAGCTTCCTTTACGCGATGTATCTGCATGGTGTTGACCAAGGTACAAATTATTACTCACCGCTCAGCCGTTTCTGGGAGATTGGCCTCGGCGGGCTGCTGGGGCTGTGGCTGACACAACCGGGAACCCACCGCATGTCTGGAACTGCTGGGGCCGGTCATCGGAAGACTGACTGGAGTCTTGTTGGCCTAGCGCTCATCCTGGCCACCGGAGTAGTCATGGACGGCGCCCAGCAGTTCCCCGGCCCTGCGACGCTGATGCCGCTTGCGGGCGCGGCTCTCATTATCGTCGCGGGACCTTCCTCGCGTCTCGGTCGGCTTCTGACCACCGCACCATTCCAATTCTTAGGTCGAATTTCTTACAGTCTTTACTTGTGGCACTGGCCATTGTTGGTGTTGGTTACCTATCTACTCAGTGGGGGAGAGTCCAACCGCGATGGTATGGGCATTCTCGCTGCTGTTGGCACTACCCGTGGACTTGCGGCGGGTGCCGGCGTCATTGCCCTCTCGGTGGTGCTTGCCTGGCTCACGCTGAGCTACGTGGAGGTGCCGACTCGGCAGAAAACTAAACCCGGAGAGCGCTCTTGGGCGCCAGGGAGGTTAGTCGGTGTAGAAAAGGGTGCGACGGCAGGTATCGCGGCGCTAACCGTCTCAGCTATAGCACTGGCCGCGTGGGCGCAGCCTCCTGCGGTTTCGGATTCAACCGCGAGCATTAGCGAGAGCGACACTATTGACTATCCCGGCCCCGATGCTCTCCTAAACGGTGTTGAGGTGCCGCCGCGTGACCCGGTGCCGAATGCTCTCAACCCTATTGAGTCTTTCTACCCGGCCTCGCACGCCGATGGCTGCACGGCACTTTTTGAACATGAAGAGCCGATTCTGACGCATCAGCGAAACACTGAGGATATACCGTGCGCATACGGTGACCTGGAATCCGCTCGTACGATGTACCTGTTTGGAAATTCACATGCGGACCATATATTGACGACCTTGGATATCGTGGGTCGTGACCAGGGGATTCGAATTGTTCCGCTGCTGAAGATGGGCTGCTTCCCAGGCGGTGAGCCTAAGCGCTCCGACGGACACGACTACCCGGAGTGCGCCGCCTGGACCGAGGCTGCTTTGGAATACATGGAGGCCAATCCAGCTACGGAAGGCACCTTTCTCATTTCTACCCAGCCAGCGCCAGGAACCATGGGGCCCGAGCAGACTCCCGAGGGACTCCGCACGGTGGTCGAACGCCTCAACAGTGCGGGCATGCGAGTGTGGGGTTTGCGCGACACGCCCTGGCCGCACACCTCGGCAGGCCCCTTAGATGTGCGTGACTGCGTGGCTGCGGGTGGATACGTTGCAGGCGATCCCCTGCTTGATTGCGGCGTGGAGCGAGACGACTCACTGTTGGCTGAGAACCCTGCCGTGAGCGCACTGGCTGGGTTGGATGTCACTCACCTTGACCTGACAAACGCCATGTGTGGTCCAGAGCGTTGCCCTGGCGTGATCGGCAACGTGATAGTTTACCGCGATTCTTCGCATCTCACCAACACGTTCGCCGCCATGTTGAGTGACGGGCTAGAGCGCCAAATGTACGGTGGTACGCTACCTAGCGATGAACTTGTTGAAGAACCTACTTCCCCCGGCCTCTGACCCTGATTGGCGTGTTCCGGCCGTCCGGGTGCTCTATTTCGTTGCTGGCGTTATGGTATTTGCTGCCGTAGTGTGGTCCCCAGCCGGGACCACGGGATCTGATTTTGATCCCATTTGGAACGCCGTCGACAAATACGTACACGGTCGGCCGGTCTATGATGAGGACTATTCCACCCTCGATCCCCATTACCTGTATTCACCAGGGGCGACATTCCTGCTCGGGCCCATTGGCTGGTTGCCCGGCCGTGACATCGCCCGCACCATCATGATGTGGCTGGGCGCGGCCTCTATCTTCTCCGCTCTGTGGCTGCTTGCGGCCTCCGTTGCCGCGCGTTATAGGGGGCAGGTGTTCGCCGTGCTGGTTATCGTTGCGTGCACCTTCAATGAGCCGGTGCGCAGCACGCTGAGTCTAACCAATATCAATGGCTTTCTTTTCTTGCTGCAGGTTCTTTTTGCGCTGTTGACCATCAAGATGCTGCGTCGCGGTTGGCGTGCTTCATTGAAGTCCTGGGTGGCGGTTGCGGCTGGAATCATCCTGGGGGTGGCCATGACCATCAAGCCCCAGTTCCTCGCGCTGGCTGTGGTTTCATTGTTGTCTGGACACATAACGGTGTTGGTCGTGGCCGGCGTGTTCATGGCGGTAGTTTTTCTCGCTGGGTGGCTCACCATGGCTCGTCCACAGGACTACGTTGATCGCCTCCTGCCATATTTGGGACAGGCACGCGACTACAACAATGGCTCCATTGAGGGGGTAGGCAGGCAGCTTGGCTGGTCTGAGGCTGCCATCACCGGATCGACCGTGGCGTTCCTCGTTGTGGTCGCTCTATCCTTAGTAGCGCTGTGGCGTTATAAGAGCGAGCAGCCAGTGGTGTGGGTGTACTGCTCACTCGGTGTTCTTTTTGCCGGAGTGCTAATGACTACTGGTCTCATGCAGGGCTACTACTGCATCTGGCTGCTACCAGTGATTGCGACGGTGGTGATCCCCGGCAGTCCCGCGCGAACCTTACTCATCGTAGTGGTCTGGTGGTGCCTAGTTTCCAGCGCTGCGCCGCCCGAGGGCCTGTGGGCACCAGCGGAAGCTATTATCCGCTGGCGCTCGTCCTTGGCCTGGGTGGCACTGCCGCTCATTATGGCCGGGATGGCCTACTGGACGTGGCCATCCACCACGCGCACCGCACCACGGTCAGCGGACGTGGCCATGTTGGCGTAGGCGCGCAGGGCCTTGGTGACCGGGCGGTTGCGGTGCTTCGGGGTCCAGGGCTTCTCGCGCTGCTCCTCAGTGGCGCGGCGGCGTTCGAGAACTTCCTCGTCGACGTCGAGGGAGAGCTGGCGCTCGCGGATGTTGATGGTGATGGGGTCACCGTTTTCCACTAGGCCGATGAGGCCGCCGTGGGCTGCCTCGGGAGAGATGTGGCCGATGGAAAGGCCGGAAGTGCCGCCGGAGAAACGGCCATCTGTAATCAAAGCGCAGGCCTTGCCCAAACCGGAACCCTTGAGGAAGGAAGTCGGGTGCAGCATCTCCTGCATGCCGGGACCACCTGCGGGCCCCTCGTAGCGAATGACGATGACATCGCCCGGCTGGACCTCTTTCTTGAGGATGATGGACACGGCCTCCTCCTGGGACTCCACCACGCGGGCCGGGCCAGTGAAGGTCCACAGCTCTTCCTCCACGCCGGCGGCCTTGACGATGGCCCCGTTGGGGGCGAGGTTGCCGCGCAGGACGACCAGGCCACCGTCCGAGGAAAAAGCGTGCTCGGCGTCGTGGATACAGCCATTGGCAGCGTCAGTATCCAGCTCATCCCAACGGTTGGACTGGCTAAATGGCTCGGTGGTGCGTACACCGCCGGGTGCGGCGTGGAAAAGCTCGAGAGCGGCTTCCGTGGCCTTGCCGCCGCGGATATCCCAATCATCGAGCCACTCCTCGGCGTTGTCGTAGAGGGCGGTGTGGACCTTGAGGTTCACGTGGCCGGCGCGGCGCAGCTCGCCCAAGATGGCGGGGATGCCGCCGGCGCGGTGCACGTCTTCGATGTGGTAAGTGCCGTTGGGGGCCACCTTGGACAGGCACGGTACGCGGTAGGAGATCTCGTTGATGTCCTCGAGGGTGAAGTCCACCTCGCCCTCCTGTGCGGCGGCCAGCGTGTGGAGGATGGTGTTGGTGGAACCACCCATAGCCATATCCAGAGCCATGGCATTGCTGAAGGCTTCCTTGGTGGCGATGGAGCGCGGGAGAACGGCGTCGTCTTCTTCGCCGTAGTAGCGTCGGCACATCTCCACGATGGTGCGGCCAGCTTGCTCGAAGAGATCTCGGCGGGCGCTGTGGGTAGCCAGCGTGGTGCCATTGCCCGGCAGGGCCAAGCCGAGCGCCTCGGTGAGGCAGTTCATGGAGTTGGCGGTGAACATGCCGGAGCAGGAACCACAGGTAGGGCAGGCGGATTCCTCCACGCGGGTCAAGCCCTCGTCGGAGACGGAATCGCTGGCCGAGGCCGTGATCGCCGTAATCAGATCCGTCGGTGCATGCGCCACGCCGTCAACGACGACGGCCTTGCCGGCTTCCATCGGGCCGCCGGAGACGAAGATGGTGGGAATGTTGAGGCGCAGTGCAGCATTCAACATACCCGGGGTGATCTTGTCGCAGTTCGAAATGCACACCAGGGCGTCGGCAGTGTGGGCATTGACCATGTACTCGATGGAATCGGAGATGATCTCCCGCGAAGGCAGGGAGTAGAGCATGCCGCTGTGGCCCATGGCGATGCCGTCGTCAACAGCAATGGTGTTGAACTCCTTCGGCACGCCGCCGGCTTCGCGGACGGCATCGGCCACGATGTCGCCGACGTTTTTGAGGTGGACGTGGCCGGGGACGAACTGGGTAAAGGAGTTGGCGATGGCGACGATCGGCTTGCCAAAGTCACTCTCCTTGGAGCCGGTAGCGCGCCACAGTGCGCGGGCACCGGATGCCTGGCGGCCAACGGTGGTGACTTTAGAGCGGAGAGGGTACATGGTTAATCCTTCAGTTCGGGGTGTTTCTCGAGGTACTCGGCGTATTCCTCCTTGGTGAGGAGGATCTGTTGGCCATCGCGGTGGACGATGACCACCTTGTCATCGGCGGCGTCACGGCCAGCGCTCAGGGCGTCGGGGATGCGCCCATTGGAAGCGGCAGCGAGGCGGGGGAGGGAGTTGAAAGTCACTCCCGGCAGGTTGAGGTTGTTGCCACTGCTGGTGCGGGCATAGGCTTTCGAGCGCTGGAAACCGATTCCTTGGAAGTCTTTCCACTCGATGTGCTTGGGGCCGCGGAAGCCATAGGTGATGTGGATGCCCGTGCTGTCCACGGTGGTGCGGGCCCGCAGGACCCACCAGATGGCCAGCACGGGGAAGATGAGAATCCAGAAGAGGTACTTCGGGGCCCAGCCAATGCTGAGGAAAGCGATGGCGGCGAGGATGCCGATGCCGAGGAGGTGTTCGCGAGTGGGCTTGAACGTTTCGGCCGTGGGGTGTTCGGCGCGAGAAGATGCGTTCTGCGGGTGTGAGGACGTCATAGTGGGTCATCGTAATTGACAATATGGCGCGGTGGCGAACCGCCCCACCTGTGGAATCTCGCTAAATGAGAAATAAATCCCAAAAATGGGGGTAAAGGCCTGCGGTGGCGTTTCTATCAGTGTACAGTTTATCCCATGATCATTATTCGACTTCACCTCGTAGTAGTACCCGGGCGGCGCGAGCCGTAGCGAGTCCGCTAGTGACGTCGACCAGCATGCGCCCCCGTTACCTTCACACCCAGGAAGGAAAGACGGGGGCGTTATTCGTTGGATGATCTCTCCGATATCCACCCCCACTAAAGGAGCACACCAACCGTGACAGCTTCCACACCGCCACAGCGGGCGCCCGAGCGCATCACGGGCGCACACGCCATTGTCCGTACCCTCGAAGATTTGGGCACCGAGCTGGTCTTCGGCATTCCGGGCGGCGCCGTGCTTCCGCTGTACGACGCCCTGTTTGAATCCACGAAGCTGCGCCACGTGCTCACCCGCCACGAGCAGGGAGCTGGCCATGCAGCAGAAGGCTATGCGCAGGCATCCGGAAAGGTCGGCGTCATGATTGCTACCTCCGGTCCAGGTGCCACCAACCTGGTGACCCCGCTGGCGGATGCAAACCTGGACTCCGTGCCCGTCGTGGCTATTACCGGACAGGTCGGCAGTTCGTTGTTGGGCACCGACGCCTTCCAAGAGGCTGATATCCGCGGTGTGACCATGCCGATTACGAAGCATAACTTCATCGTCACCAAGGCAGAGGACATCCCGGGGGCTATTGCTGCCGCCTTCCACCTGGCTTCCACCGGACGGCCGGGCCCAGTTCTCGTGGATATCCCGAAGGATGTCCAGAACGCCCTGATGGAGTACTCCGGCCCTGTGATGCCGGACCTGCCGGGTTATAAGCCCACCACGACCCCGCACCCGCGCCAGATTACGCAGGCTGTTCAGCGCATTGCTCGCGCAGAGCGTCCGGTGCTCTATGTTGGTGGCGGCGTCATCAAGGCAGGTGCCTCCCGCGAGCTGCGCGAGTTTGCTGAGCTGACCGGCATCCCGGTGGTGACCACCCTCATGGCGCTCGGTGCTTTTCCGGATAACCACCCGCAACACATGGGTATGCCCGGCATGCACGGAACGGTACCGGCCGTCGCCGCGCTCCAGCGCGCTGACCTCATTATCGCCGTGGGCGCGCGCTTCGATGACCGCGTGACCGGTGATACCGACACCTTCGCTCCCCATGCCGAGGTTATTCACGCAGATATCGACCCGGCCGAGATTGGCAAGATCCGTGAGGTAGCTGTCCCCATCGTGGGCGATGCCCGCGAGGTGCTTCTGCGCCTGACAAAGGCTTATGCCAATGATGCGGAGCTGGATGCCCCGCGAATTGGCCCGTGGATGGAGTACCTGGGAGACCTGCAGAGCCGCTTCCCGCGCGGTTTCGAGCCGACAGCAGACGGCCTGCTCAATCCGCAAGAGGTTATTCAGCAACTCAGCGCAATCGTGGGCCCGGAGGCGATCTACTGCGCGGGTGTGGGCCAGCACCAGATGTGGTCGGCCCAGTTTCTTGACTTCGAGCACCCACGCAGCTGGATCAACTCCGGTGGCGCCGGCACGATGGGCTATGCAGTGCCCGCAGCGCTCGGCGCCAAGGCTGCCTGCCCGGAGCGTGAAGTCTGGGCAATTGACGGTGATGGCTGCTTCCAGATGACTAACCAGGAGCTCACCACCGCTGCGGTGGAAGGGTTCCCCATCAAGGTGGCTGTCATTAATAACGGAAACTTGGGCATGGTGCGCCAGTGGCAGACGCTCTTCTATGAGAATAAGTACTCCCATACCAAGCTGCGTGAGCACGATGAGTACGTCCCGGACTTCGTCAAGCTCAGCGAGGCCCTGGGCTGCGAATCCATTCGCGTCACCACCGCGGAAGAGATTGGCCCAGCGATTGAACGAGCGCGCTCAATCACTGACCGTCCAGTGGTCATTGACTTCATCGTGGGCCAAGATGCCCAGGTGTGGCCAATGATTGGCGGCGGCGCCTCCAATGAGGAAATCCAATACGCCCTTGGTCTGCGCCCGCTGTTTGATGAAAATGAGTCCGCGGCCGAGGAACCGGCCGACATCCACGAATCCCTCGAGGAGGCCTAAGAGTAATGGCTAAAGACGATATCACTCGCCACATCCTGTCCGTGCGTGTCCAGGATATTGAGGGCATCATTTCCCGTGTGACCGGTATGTTCACTCGCCGTGGTTATAACCTCATCTCGCTGGTCTCCGCGCGGACTGAAACCGAGGGAATCAACCGCCTGACCATCGTTGTGGACGCCTCCGAGGTTGTCATCGAGCAGGTGACAAAGCAGCTCAACAAGATTGTTCCGGTGCTCAAGGTGGTGGAGCTGGAAGAGGAAAACACCATTGCCCGCGCCATCATGCTGGTCAAGGTGGCTGCGGATAACTCGAACCGCCCCCAGGTGGTCGATGCGGTGAACATCTTCCGTGCCCGCATCGTGGATGTATCGCCGGAGTCCGTGGTGGTGGAGGCCACCGGAACGCCCGGCAAGCTGCAGGCGCTTCTCGATGTCCTCGAGCCCTTCGGCATTCGCGAACTGGTGCAGTCCGGAAATGTCGCGCTGGGTCGTGGCCCGAAGGCGATGGCACCGAGCAAATAAAAAATCTCACAATGTGGGCGGACTGTCCCAAAGTGTGATACAAATTCAATAGGCAGAGTTACTACTGGATGAGTAGTGCTCACGAACCCAAAGAGAAAAGGAACATCAAACATGGCTATTGAGACTCTGTACGATTCCGATGCAGACCTGACCATCATCCAGGGCCGCAAGGTCGCCATCATTGGCTATGGCTCCCAGGGCCACGCCCACGCAATGAACCTGCGTGACTCCGGCGTTGAGGTCGCCATCGGCCTGCGCGAAGGCTCCAAGTCTCGCGAGAAGGCAGAGGAGGCTGGCTTCAAGGTTCTCACCAATGCTGAGGCTGCCAAGTGGGCTGATGTCATCATGCTGCTGGCGCCGGATACCTCTCAGGCTGCCATCTTCACCGAGGACATCGAGCCGAACCTGGAGGACGGCAACGCACTGTTCTTCGGCCACGGCCTCAACATCCACTTCGGTCTGATCAAGCCGGCGGAGAACATCACCATCGGTATGGTCGCTCCGAAGGGGCCGGGCCACCTGGTTCGCCGCCAGTTCGTTGACGGAAAGGGCGTTCCTTGCCTGATTGCCACCGAACAGGATCCGAAGGGCGAGGGACGCGAACTGACCCTGTCCTACGCCGCAGCCATCGGCGGTGCCCGCGCCGGCGTTATCCCGACCACCTTCAAGGATGAGACTGAGACCGACCTCTTTGGTGAGCAGGCCGTCCTGTGTGGCGGCGTGGAGTACCTGATCATGAACGGCTTCGAGGTCCTTACCGAGGCTGGCTACGAGCCGGAGATGGCCTACTTTGAGGTCTGCCACGAGCTGAAGCTCATTGTTGATCTCATCGTTGAGGGTGGCATCAAGAACATGAACTACTCCTGTTCTGACACCGCGGAGTTCGGCGGCTACCTTTCTGGACCGCGTGTCATCGACTCTTCCGTGAAGGAGCGTATGAAGGATGTCCTGACCGATATTCAGGACGGCACCTTTGTCAAGCGCCTCGTTGCCAACGTTGAGGGTGGCAACAAGGAGCTCGAGGATCTGCGCGCCAAGGTGAACTCCCACCCGATCGAGCAGACTGGCTCCCAGCTGCGCGATCTCATGAGCTGGGTAAAGAATCCGCTGGACGCAACTGCCTAAACCGCGTTTATCTGAAGATTCCCGTTGGCCTGTGTGCAGTGGTCAACGGGAATCTTTTGTTTTGTGATGTTCGCGCACAAACGGGCACATTCCCACATCCGAGAGTAGGGTTGAGGCCATGGGTTTCTCTACGCCAAGCTATGACCTTAATGACCTCTTCGCCCGCATCGATCGCGGTGATATTCAGCTTCCCGATTTCCAGCGCTCCTATTCCTGGGACGAGGACCGCATCCGATCGTTGATCGTCACTGTCCTGCGCGGCTACCCGCTCGGCGCATTTATGGCCTTGGATACCCGCAACGAGGCTATGCGCTTTCGGCCGCGGCCGCTCGCAGGTGCGCCCAATACCGGGGTAAACCCCGGTCTGCTTCTGCTCGATGGTCAGCAGAGGTTGACCACTCTGTACCACTGCTTCCGTGGCGAGGGTTTTGTCGATACCACTGATTTTCGTTCCAAGAAGGTTTCCCGCAAGTACTTTGTAGACTTGCATAAGGCGACCTCCGAGGACATCATGCCGGATGAGGCCGTCTTCGCTATCAACCAACACGGCGAGCTGCGCTCCCACTTCGCGCCAGAGCTCGAGTCTTCTTTGAACAGCCGTGAGGCCGCCGTGGAAGCATGCTGCATTCCCGTCTCCGCGCTCCTGAGCGAGGAGGGCACTAGCATGCTCTTCGAGCTCGCGGCAGCTAATGACGGCGCCAATCGCGATGTTGTTGCTGCCTTCAACAACCGGATTCTGCGCCCCCTGTCCGGCTACACTGTGCCGATGATCCGTCTTTCTCGTGAGACTGCGAGCGCTGGCATTGGCTCCATCTTCGCGCAGGTGAACTCGGCTGGTTTGCAGATGGATGTCTTCGATCTCCTCACCGCAGTCTTTGCCTCCGAGGACCCGGACTTTCACCTGGCGGAGGATTGGGCGGCCGTCGAGAAGCAGCTGCGTGCCTTCCGAGCGCTCGACGGAATTGGCCGTAATGAGTTCTTGTCGGCAGTGTCTTTGCTGGTGTCGGGGGAGAAGGGCAACGCTGGCGGCCAGCGCGAGGATATCCTGCAGCTCTCGTTGTCGGAGTACCGCAAGGCTTCGCAAACCCTAGTGATTACTTTCCGTGAGGTGGCTGAATTCTTAGCTGAGCGCTGCATCCTATCTTTGGAGCAGGTGCCCTATTCCGAGCAGATCATTCCGCTGGCGGTGATCTTGGCACGTCTGGCGGAGAAGAAGGGCGTGCTGTCGAGCCAGGAATCCTGGGACCGCCTCAACCAGTGGTTCTGGAGCGGCGTCTTTGGTGAGCTCTACGGCTCGTCGGCCGTGAAGCTACGTGCCGCACGCGATGTCGACGAGGTCACCGCATGGGTTGCAGGCGACACCGAGGATGTTCCGAAGACCGTCCGTGATGCCTCCTTCCGCGAGTCCCGCCTGTTGTCGGTAGGAGAGCACGACGGAGTGTGGCACGGCCTGTACGCCCTGCTCATGGCTCGTGGCGCAAAGGACTGGCGTACGGGCCGTCCGTTTAGTCGCCATAGCTTTGAGGAACTGCAGCCGGGCTTCTTTCC
This sequence comes from Corynebacterium sp. HMSC062A03, assembly GCF_001811145.1. Lineage (NCBI taxonomy): Bacteria > Bacillati > Actinomycetota > Actinomycetes > Mycobacteriales > Corynebacteriaceae > Corynebacterium > Corynebacterium sp. HMSC062A03. The sequence goes on from NZ_KV803645.1 coordinate 23,731, forward strand.
CGTCTTCCCACTTCGCTGGTGCGAGCGCCACGGCGTCAGCGGCGTGCTGGCAAACTCCGTGCTGAACCGCACTCCGATGGGCAAACGCACCGAGGTTGTCATCGATGGGCATTCGCCCGAGCGCTACCTGCCGCGCGTGCAGTCGAAATCGATCATGGAGGATGCTGAGTTCGATAGCGTGCTGGCCTCCCACGAACTGGAACCAGAGCTGCTGACCGCAAAGACTGTGCACCAGTTCTTTGCTGACCGCCGCGAGCGCTTCGTTGGCATCGTTGAATACGCGCTGAACAAAAAGGTAGTGCGTGACGTGGACGAGGCGAATCTCTCTGGTGGCGAGGAGGGGCCGCAGGCCTTTGCTCGTTAAGGTTCCATTTCTACGTGGGCTAAAGGCCGTCTCCGCGGCGCTACTGCTGGGCATGACCGCTCTGGGAGCCGTAGGGTGCTCATCGCTGGGACGCGGTGAGCCCCTCTTGACTCAAGACATCACCGCTCTCCCTGAGTCTGAGATTGATCTGGCTCGCGCGAGCGAGGAAAACCGCCTGCGGCTCATTGATCCTCAATTCGCCGATGAAGTCACCGTTGTTGGGGACCGTTGGGGAATCGATTCGGCACGTTTATTTTTCAAGGAGAGCAATTCGCTGATCCTCGCCGAGGAGACGGATGCTGCGGCCTTGCGCGCAGCGACGTTGAGCGTGTCGCAGCGCGTTCCCATGGTGACCTACGACGATTTGATTCGCCCGCAGATTTCACAACTGCTCAATGACCTTGATGTTGACCGAATCCTGGTTATCGGCAACGTCCCGTGGGCTAGCCAGAGCGGGCAACTCGAGGTCATCCACGACCCAGGAAACACCAAGGCGTTGGGGGAGTACACCGCTTTTCGTTTTGATTCCAAAGTAGTGATGAACCGTGAGCGCATGGTTGATAACATCGCGCGCTTGGATTCCTCTACGAAAACGGAGCTCAAGGCCGCGTGGGAGCCGCTGCCGCAGCAGCTTACCAAGGAGAAGATGCCGGCGATTCCCGCGCAAGCGCGCCGTGATGCGCAGATGGCACCGGTAATAGTGGCGACGAAAGATAGCCCCTTAGCCAATGTGGTGAATGCCACCGCATATGGCGGTACGGTGTTCGTGATGGAGGACCCGGATCCGACGGCGACGAAGGCCGGCGCGGCGATTACAGCTGGACTATCAGACGGGCCGATCGTGGCCCTTGGTCCGGAATTCGGTTCAGTGACAGAATTCACGCATAAAATCACTCAGGGCTGGAAAGAATAAACTACACTTCTCGGCATCTCCAATTCTGACTAGTAAAGGAAGTTATGTCGAAGCCGGTCGTTCTTATCGCCGATAAGCTTGCAGAATCCACCGTCGATGCTCTCGGGGACACCGTCGAGGTCCGCTGGGTAGATGGTCCAAATCGTGCGGAGCTGCTCGCCGCGGTGCCGGAGGCTGACGCCCTCCTCGTCCGCTCCGCCACGACTGTGGATGCGGAGGTGCTGGCCGCTGCGGAGAACCTCAAGATTGTGGGCCGCGCTGGTGTCGGTTTGGACAATGTTGATATCCCCGCTGCCACCGAGCGCGGCGTCATGGTTGTCAACGCGCCGACCTCCAACATTCACTCCGCGTGTGAGCAGGCCATCGCGCTGCTTCTAGCCACCGCCCGCCAGGTGCCGGCAGCAGATCAATCTCTGCGTCAGGGGGAGTGGAAGCGTTCCTCCTTCAAGGGCGTCGAGATCTATGGCAAGACCATCGGCATCGTCGGCTTCGGCCACATCGGCCAGCTCTTCGCACAGCGTTTGCTGGCTTTTGAAACCACCGTCATTGCCTATGACCCTTATGCCAACCCGGCTCGCGCAGCAGCGCTGGGTGTAGAGCTGGTGAGCCTTGAGGATCTCATGTCCCGCTCTGATTTCGTGACCATTCACCTGCCTAAGACGCCGGAGACCGCCGGCATGTTTGATGCTGAGCTCTTGGCTAAGGCCAAGAAGGGTCAGATTATTATCAACGCCGCCCGCGGTGGCTTGGTTGATGAGGCAGCGCTGGCAGAGTCCATCAAGTCGGGCCACCACCGCGGCGCGGGCTTCGACGTGTATGCTTCCGAGCCCTGCACCGACTCCCCACTCTTCGAGCTGCCGCAGGTAACCGTGTCTCCGCACCTTGGTGCTTCCACGGTAGAGGCGCAGGACCGTGCGGGTACCGACGTCGCCGCATCCGTGTTGAAGGCGCTGGCCGGTGAGTTCGTGGCCGACGCTGTCAATGTTGAAGGCGGCAAGGTCGGCGAGGAGGTATCCGGTTGGCTGGATCTGACGCGGAAGCTTGGTCTCGTTGCCGGAAACCTCCTGGGTGCAGCGCCCGTCGCCATCGAGGTGGAGGCGTGTGGTGAGTTGGCCAATGAAGAAGTCTCAGCGCTTGGTTTGTCTGCCGTTCGCGGCGTGTTCTCCGGCGTGGTTTCGGAGACCGTTACTTTTGTCAACGCCATGAAGATCGCCGAAAGCCGCGGCGTGACCGTGGATGTTAAGACCAACGTGGAGTCGAAGGGCCACCGCTCTTCAGTGCGCGTGAAGGTCATCGGCCCGAACGGTCTGGTTTCCCAGCTCACCGGTGCCTTGACTGGTATCGATGGTGTGGAGAAGATTGTCCGCATCAACGGCCGTGGCGTCGACATGCGCGCTACCGGCCGCAACCTCTTCTTCTCCTACAAGGATGCCCCGGGTGCCCTGGGAACCGTGGGCACCAAGCTGGGCGCTGCTGGAATCAACATCGTGGCTGCCGCCCTGACCCAGGGTAAGGAAGCCTCCGATGCTGTGCTCATCCTGCGCGTCGAACGTGAGGTGCCGGAGGAGCTGGTCGAGGACATCAACGCGGCGCTGGGTGCTACCTGCCGCCAGCTCGACTTGGACGCATAGCCCACAGCGCTAAGCTGTTTCGCAACAGCCCCCGTGAAGGATCCACCGTGGTTCTTCACGGGGGTTTCTCCGTCGCCGAAGTGTGGAGAGTGGTACGCTCACATGTATCCAATATGTGAGAAAGGAATCCCACAAAATGAAACTAGCAGTGATTGGTGGCGACGGCATTGGTCCTGAGGTAACCGCGGAGGCATTGAAGGTCCTGCGCGCGGTTCGCCAGGATATCGAGGTCACTGACTATGACCTCGGTGCTAGGCGCTACCTGCGCAACGGGGAGCTGCTTACCGACGCCGACCTGGCATCCCTGCGCGAGCACGACGCCATCCTGCTCGGTGCGATTGGCGCACCCGGTGAGGTTCCGCCTGGTGTCTTGGAGCGCGGCCTGCTGCTGAAGATGCGTTTCGCCCTCGACCATCACGTTAACCTGCGCCCCTCCAAGCTGTACCCAACGTCCACCTCGCCGCTGGCGAACCCGGGTGATATTGATTTCGTCGTCGTGCGCGAAGGCACCGAAGGTCTGTACTGCGGTAACGGCGGCACGCTGCGCGAGGGAACCGAACACGAGGTGGCCTCAGAGGTTTCGCAGAACACGCGCTTCGGCGTTGAACGCGTGGTGCGTGATGCCTTCCAGCGCGCAATGGGCCGCCGCAAGCACGTGACTTTGGTGCACAAGACCAATGTCCTTGTTAATGCCGGCGGACTCTGGCAGCGTACGGTGGACGAGGTGGCGAAGGAATTCCCTGAGGTTAGCGTGGACTACAACCACATCGATGCCGCAACCATCTACATGGTCACCGACCCTGCGCGCTATGACGTCATCGTTACTGACAACCTCTTTGGTGACATCCTGACTGACTTGGCGGGCGCGGTCACCGGAGGTATCGGCTTGGCCGCCTCCGGAAATATTGATGCCTCCGGGGCTAATCCCTCCATGTTTGAGCCGGTCCACGGTTCTGCACCGGACATTGCGGGCAAGGGGATTGCGGATCCCACCGCGGCGATCTTGTCCGCGGCGATGCTGCTGCGCCACCTCGGAGACGAGGACAACGCCGTGCGCATCGAAGAGGCCGTGGCGGCCGATGTTTCCGCCCGCGGAGAAGCACAGGCGCGTACCACTGAAATTGGTGATCGAATCGCCGCCGCGCTCAGTGCTTAGCGCTGTATGGTTGGCGCATGAGCGTCGAAATAGACGAGGTCACTAGCTTCCTCGCCCAGCATGAGCCTTTCTCCCGTCTGCCGGAGGAAGAGCTCACCGCCCTGTCCTCACAGCTGAGCATGATCTACCTGCGTCGCGGGGATATTCCCATAAAGATGGGGGAAGAGAATGCTCATCTCCACATCATCCGCACCGGTGCGATTGATGTGGTGGGAGAGGAAGGCGTGTTACTGGACCGCCGCGAATCTGGCCTTACCTTTGGCTACTCCACACTGCAGGGAGAGCCGGTCTCTGCCTATGAGATGGTCGCGGTGGAAGACAGCCTTGTCTTCACCCTCCCGCAGGAGGCCTTTAGCCAACTCGCGGAGCGCAACCCTGACATCGCGCGTTTCTTTTCAGCGCAGTCCCGCCAGATCCGAGCAGCAGCGCGGGAGCTCACCGAATCCGCACCAACAGACGTGCTCCGCACGCCGCTGAGGGAGCTCATTCGGACTGACGTGTTGACGACGCCAGCCGCAACTACCATCCGCGAAGCTGCTCTGCTGATGACAGAGCATGGCGTTTCTTCGTTACTCGTCGTGAAAGCGGGCCCGGAGTCAGACAAGCGTCTCACCGGAATCCTTACCGACCGCGATTTGCGAACCCGGGTACTCGCCGCCCAGCGCGACCCTGCCGAGCCGGTAGGGGCGATCATGACGCCGCAGCCCCTCACAGTATCGGCAGATGCCCCGGCCATGGAAGCCCTGCTGCACATGGCCGAGCGCCGAATCCACCATTTGCCGGTGGTCAAAGAAGGCACCCTGCAGGGGATAGTGACACAGTCGGACGTTACCCGGCTGCTGCACAATGATCCGGTCTACCTCGCTGCGGATCTTTCACGGCGCTCCAGTGTTGCAGAGCTGAATGGTGCCTTCAATGAGGCCACGCGCCTAGCCGGGCTCTTCGTGGAACGCGGCTCCACACCGGCGGAAGCCTCGAGCCTGGTCACGCTTGCCGCCGATGCTATGGCACGACGCTTGTGCACGCTGGCGGAGGAGGAGCTCGGTCCTCCGCCTGTGGAGTATGCCTTCGTGGCCGTGGGCTCGCAGGGAAGGCGAGAGATGGCGCTGGCCTCGGACCAGGATAATGCGCTTGTCCTCGCGGATGATTTCGATGCCGCTGCGCATGGGGAGTACTTTGCGCGGCTTAGTTCCTTTGTGTGCCAGGGCTTAGCCGACGCCGGGCAGATCCTGTGCCCTGGGGACATGATGGCCATGACCAATCAGTGGCGGATGACGCGCTCCCAATGGATCGATACCTTCCGTCGGTGGATTCGAGACCCTCAACCGGAGGCGCTGCTCAACGCGCAAATCTTCTTCGACTTCCGGGTTCTCTATGGAAGCGAGGCGCTGGGCCGGGAAGTTCACACTGCGGCCGTGGAAATGGGACAAGGGGCAACGCGCTTGCACGCCCACCTAGCTAGCTTGGCCGCGCGCCGTGAGCCACCGCTGACCTTCTTCCGGGGGCTTGTGGTGGAGCGCGATGGCGACTACGAAAACACCCTCGATATCAAAAAGGGCGGAACAGCGGGCATCGTGCAGATGGCCCGTCTCTTCGCCCTGGCCTCCGGTTCCACCGTGGTGGACACGCGCCAACGGCTCAGGGAAGCAGCGGGTAGTACGGTGAGCCGACAGGGTGCACAGGAGCTTCTCGACGCCTTCGACTACCTGCGTTCCCTGTCCTTCCAGCATCAAGCCCGCCAGCTGCGGGAGGGCCAGCAGCCGGATTATCACATCGACCCCAAGGGCCTCGGCCGCATGGAGCGAGAGCACCTGCGCGATGCTTTCCGTGCCATCAAGTCGATGCAGAATGCGTTGGCCACGAAGTATCCGGTGAGGAATATCTAGATGTGGAGCCCCTGGAGACGGCGTGCGGATTGGGGCGCGCCAGGACGAGGCACCCCGCTCGATGAACTGGATTTGCTTGCCGTAGACATGGAGACCACGAGCCTAGACCCGCGAAAAGGAAAGATTGTCTCCATTGGCTGGGTGCCGGTTAACGGGGGAGTCATCGACTTATCTGGTGCCGGCTATACCGTGGTGCGCGGCGCGCAGGTGGCCGAGGATGCACATGTCCACCTGCTGACGCAGGAGGTCATTGATGCCGGCGAGGAGCTAAGTATCGCGGTGACGCAATTGCGCCAAGCTCTGCAGGGACGCGCACTACTCGCGCATTTCGCGGCCTTGGAGGTGGGGTTTATTGAAGCTGCCTCCCGTGCGGTCTTTGGGGAGCGCCCGCGACTGAGCGTGGTTGATACTTTTGCGCTCGAGCGGCGCCACATGGAGCGCATGGGAACCTACCCGCGCGGAGAAGATTTGCGCCTGCCCCGCGTGCGCGCGCGTTATGGTCTACCGCGTTATGGAAGCCACAATGCGCTCAGTGATGCCTTGGCCTGTGCTGAGTTATACCTTGCGCAGCGGGGACACACACGGGCGGTGACCTTAGGGGACGTCGCCCAGCGCTAGGCCTGTGCGAAGGTGCTCGCCGCGGAACTTGATGCCAGTAGAAGCATTGCAATCTTTGCAACCTTTACTCAAGACCCCTGATCGCGAGTTAAAAATCCTTGCGAGTAGTATGGCCGTTATGCGTTTAGGACGAATTGCTCACACCGAAGGTATCTGTTTCGCCATCATTGATGGCCCCGCCGACGCCCCGCTTGACCAGCTGGTGGCGAAGGAAATTTCCGGCACACCGTTTACCCCACCGGAGCCGACTGGCCGTGAGTGGCCGCTGAGTGAAGTACGCCTGCTGGCGCCGACCCTGCCCACCAAGGTCGTAGCTCTGGGCCGCAACTACGCCGACCACGTGGCGGAAGTCTTCAAGGAATCCGCGGAGCACCTGCCGCCGACGATCTTTATCAAGCCCTCCACCTCGGTCATCGGCCCCGGTGCACCCATCAAGATTCCGGAGTTCGCTACCAACGTTGAGTTCGAGGGCGAGCTCGCCGTGGTGATCTCCAAGGTGTCAAAGAATATTGATCCAGAGAAGTGGCGCGATCACGTCGTCGGCTACACGATCTGTAACGATGTTTCTTCGCGTGACCTGCAGTTCCAGGATGGCCAGTGGGCACGTGCGAAGGGCATCGATACCTTCTGCCCGCTGGGCCCGTGGATTGAGACGGACTTGGACTGCATCAATCTCGATAATCAGAAGATTAACGCCTACCTCACCCACGAGGGCAAGCGAGAGCAGAAGCAGGATTCCAATACGGATCAGATGATTGTGAAGATGGGTGACATCATCGCTGAGATCTCGCAGTCCTACACGCTGCTGCCGGGTGATGTCATCACGACGGGTTCCCCGGCTGGCACGGCGCCGATGGTGCCGGGCGATACCATCGAAGTTGAGATCCCCGGCGTGGGTAGCCTGAAGAACCCGATCGAGCGAGCCTAAAAGCTGCTTTAGAGGTTGAGCGCGCGCAAAATGGTGCGCAGCTTAGCCGTGGTTTCCTGAAGCTCGGCCGTCGGGTCGGAATCCACGACGATTCCTCCGCCAGCCCACGCGCGGGCGGAGAGGCCATCGCCGGCCACCTCGGCGCAGCGGATGGCTACCATGTATTCGCCGTCGCCGGAATCATCGCACCAGCCGACCGCGCCGGCGTAGAAGCCGCGGTCGGTTTCAGCGGTTTCGATAAGCGCTTGTGCGGCCTCAGTGGGGGTGCCACAAATAGCAGGGGTGGGGTAGACCAGCTCGGCCAACTCGAGGGCAGTAATGCTCGAATCCTTAAGGGTTCCCGCGATCGGCGTTCCCAGATGCCACATCTCATTGGTGGAGGTCAGCTGCGGAGACGTGGGGGCATCGAGGGTCTCGCACAGAGGCTGCAGAATCCGGCGGATATGGTCCACCACGAAGGCGTGTTCGCGCAGGTCCTTTGCCGAGTTGTGGAGGTCTTGGCCCGCTTTGATATCGCGTGCCTTATCAGCCTGGCGGGGTGCGGAGCCGGCTAGGGGGAAAGCTGTAACCGTTGATCCCTGCTTCTTGACCAGCACTTCTGGGGAGGAGCCGACGAACATTGCGCCAGGGCGTCCAGCCGGAGTGAGGTCGGCGATAAAGCCATCGCGGTGGGAGGATAAATCAATGAGCCGCGCGGCGACGAGGAGCGGATCCACAGGGGCATTGAACTCGATGTCGACGGCGCGTGCAAGCACCACCTTATCCAGTTTGGAGGCCTCGATCGTGGCAATGGCCGCCTCGATGCGGCGCAGGTGCTCCTCCGGCTCTGGGTCAAACCCAGTCACGCGCGCGTTGAGCGTACCGCTGCGGTAATACGCGTGTGGTTCGAGTGGCCCGTCCTCGCGGATGATGCTGCGCGGCACGGTCAGTGCCGCTGGGTCACCCTTGTGGAAGGGCAGCGCGCCGACAACCATGGGTGCCGTGCCGGCACGCAGAGCAGCTACGGCAGCGTCAACATCGCTGAAGGTGGCCACTGATCCTTGGGTACGCACAGACCCCGTCGCGCGGGACAGGAGGAAGTCAGGGGCGGTAGAGGGTCTGTTTTCACACATAAGGAATAACTCTAGTTGTTTGCTGCGCTAGTGCCGAAACCAGATCCCCCTCCTTACAGGCTGTGCGCATGGCGGTAGTGCTAGTCGCGCTTGCGCGGGCGGAAGAATTGCACGGCGATGAAAAGCCCAATTCCTAGCAGCAGGGCCAGCGAACCCATGCCCGCCAGAAAGCCCGCCCAGAAGCCCACCATCGGGGCTCCATAGCTCGTAGCCTGGATGTTTCCGCCGTCAGCATACTGTTCTGGCGCGTCAGATGCCGGGCGTTGTGCCGCTGCTTCTTTCCTGGCATTCCTTTCGCGGTTGGACGCGGCGCTGCGCGTCGAGTCCTTGGCGTCGGCGGACGACGTGCTGCGCGAGGACCCACGCTGTGCCGAATCTCTCGGTTCTTGTGCAGTGTGGGCTGTAGCGTTGGGGGCCGGGTTGCGGCCTTGCGCGGTCGCAGAGCTGGGAGCGCTTGGCTCTTTCGACCCTGTTTCTTTCTGTGGTTTCGTGTCCTTCCGCGCGCTGGCCCGTGTGGAGCGCTCTGAGTTCTTTTCCTCCTTCGCATTCTTCGCATCGGAGGGTTTCCCGCCGTTGAAGAAGGTATCGGCCTCTTTGAAGGTCTTGTCCATCGTCTTATCTAACTGCGCAATGGACTTGGAAGTGTCATTAATGTCCTTGGCCAGCTGCTGAGGGCGGTTTTTCGGGCTTCCCGAGCCACCGCTGCCACCTTCGCCCGAGCCCCACTCCAGCTGGCAAAGCTCAGAGGTGTCCGCGCCACCTACCAAGAAAGGCACATCAATAGAGTGCTCGGAGCCATCGTTGAGGGTGAAGGTAAAAGTGGCAGCATAGGCGCCCGGCTCGCTAAAGATGATCCCGGTGTGACTGTGGAAATGATCAGGATAGTCCCACGTGATATCCGGGTTCTCGGAGTCAAAAAGCACGGTCGGGTCAGCACCCACGGAGTTCTGGAAGCCCACCATACGTCCGCCTTCCGGGCCGCTGTGTAGCGTTAAGGATAAAGTGGCATCGGCCGCAGTGGCCTCGTCGAGGTAGCTGGTGTTGAACCCCACCCAGGGGATATTCGGATCTTGGGTTTGGGGGATTTGCCAACCACTCGATGGAATATCGCTGCCCGCTGATTCATCGAAAGCGGCGTTGCTGCCTACTTCTACGTAGAACTCCCCAGAGGCATAGTCCTCACCGGATTCATCATCGCGGGCTATAAAGGACAGGTCCCCGGAGTCACCGACCAAAGCGAGGTCTTGGTGTCCGCGGCTGAAGGCGTGGAGGGAGTCAGCATCACAGGAAGTGTCGCTCGCTTGCTCGGCCGCGAGGGCGGGCGGTGCAGCGTGAACGAGCATCGGGGAGCTCAGCGCTAGAGCAGCGGTTGCGGTCAAGGCGAGGGGACGGTAGATCATGCGTGTCATTGGGAGAATGTTCATGCGGACAAGGTCTCCTTTGGGGTGTGTGATGTCGAGGCGGATGCGGAAGCGCGGCGGGAGTGCATGAGAGGGGAGAGCACCCATGCCACGAGGAAACAGGCGGTAAGGAGTAGAACGATGGTGGCACCGGCGGGAAGGTCAATGGCCCATGCCAGGTAGATTCCGAAGAAGCTACCCAAGGAGCCGATCGCCGCGGCTGCGAACATCATCGAGCCCAGCGAGTCACAGAGCAGGCGGGCGGTCGCGGCTGGGGTGATAAGCAGCGCGAGGACGAGGACGTTGCCGATGGTGCCTACGGAGATAACCACTGCGCCCGTAACACAGAGGTAGAGCACGATGTCCAGAGCAAAGACAGGAAGACCCATTGCGCGGGCGGTTTCCTTGTCCAAGCAGGTGGCGGTGAGCTGGGGGCCAAGGAGAAGAACCGTGGCCACGATGAGCACCGTGACGGTGAACGCGGTGTAGAGGTCCGCGCGGGAGACACCCGTGAGCGAGCCAAAGAGAAAGCTGGTGAGCGAGGCTGTATAGCCGTCTACTCGGGAGATGATCACCATGCCGAGGGCGAAGGCGGCGGCAAAGAAGATTCCGATGACGGAATCCTCGCGCACGGTGCGCCGCTGGGAGAAGCATGCGATGAGCACCGCGACGGTGCAGCCCGCCACGGCGCCGCCCAGCAAGACTGAGCCTTGGAGCACGAAGGCAATGGCCAGCCCCGGGAAGACCGCGTGGGAAACAGCATCACCGATGAAAGACATGCCGCGCAGCACGACATAGCATCCCACCACGCCGCACACGATGGCAGCGAGGATAGAAATTCCCACCGCACGCGCCAGGAAGTCCAAGTGTGGGTTGGTGAGATCCTGGAAGAATTCGATGAGTGAAATGTCGATCATGCTGCCACCCCAATCGCAGAAAGCAGCGGAGAAGAAGCTGCGACCCCGAACGTGTCGCTCCAGGGCTGCGAGGTCATGCGCAGCGTTTCCGCTGGACCATCCGCGATGATTCCCCGGTTAAACAGCACGAGCCGCGAGCAAGAATGCGCGGCCTCCGAGAGGTTGTGCGTGGACATGACAACGCTGGTGCCATCGGCGGTGAGTTTGTCAAAGAGAAGTAGGAGCTCTTCAGTGTTGGGGGCGTCGAGGCCGGTAAATGGTTCGTCGAGAAGCAGTACCTCAGGCTCGCAGGCTAAGGCCCGGGCGATGAGTACACGCTGACGTTGGCCACCGGACAACTGCGCGATGGGGCGTCGTGCGAATTCCTCCAAGTTGGTGAGCTCGATGGCCCGGCGGGCGGCCTGTTTATCAGCACGTCCCGGACGACGGAACCAACCCACAAGTCCGGTGCGTCCGCTCAGCACAGCGTTGGACACGCTGATGGGGAAGTCCCATTCCACGTCGTGGCGCTGCGGGACATACCCCAGCGAGGTGCCCACGTCGATGGTCCCAGTGAAGGGGACGAGACCCAAGATGGCGCGCATCAGCGTGGTTTTGCCCGCGCCGTTGGGGCCGAGGAGCCCGATGAACTCGCCGGGGTGAACGGACAGGTTAGCGGCGTCGATGACCCTGCGGCCGGAGAGCGAAACGGACAGGTCCTTGGCTGCAATGAGGGGGCTAGTCACGCTGGCCGCCCTTCGCACGCACGACGGCGATAATGGCACCGATAAGAACGAGGACGCCCACGCCGGCCAGTGCCCAGATCCATACCGGCACGGATGCCGAGGGAGAACTTGGATCGGTAGAGGATTCAGCGTTCGGATCCCATTCTGTTGCCTGAGCTTGTGCGACATCCGTTTCATCACCTACAGCAAAGGTCAACGTAGCCTCGGCGGCTACCTCGCTGCCGGCGCTTTCGCCCGCGCCTTCGCCGCTCATGCGGACCCGCACCTGGTGGATGCCGGGCTCAGTGAACACCCAATTGGCGTGGGTATGCGTGCCCAAGTCGACCCAGAAGCCTTCTGAGTTCCCGGTGGCGGTGGACCATAGCAACTGTGGTTCCTCGAAGCCGCCGTTCTGCAAGAAGAGGGAGAATTCACCTGGTCCTTGGTGCCCGAGGAACTCCATAGTGACTCCTCTCTCAACGTTCGCTTCTAGAGAGGGGGCCTGGGTATTCCAACCTAGCCACGGCACATCAGCCTGCTCCGTTTGTGGAACGACCCAAACCTGCGAACCGGGCTCGGCGCCGACGAAGGAGAAAGCCTTGTCCTCAGGCAGGGTTAGCAGGGCGTTGTCGCCCACCTGGAAGACCATATCGTCGGGTTGACGCCACACGGGTGTTTCGGCCGAATCGTCACGGGCGAGGAACTCTGCGTGGCCTTCATTAAGCAGCAGGCCTAGGTCGACGTGGCCGTGATCGATGGCGGCAGCAGTTCCTGGTGCCGCCACCTCTTCGTCGGAGCTGACAACTTGAGCCAGATCCCCGGCCCAGGCGGCGGAGGGCGCGAAGGCCAGCGCTGCGGCGCTCAGTGCTGCCGCAAGCGGCATAGTGAAAGTTCGGATGGTGCGATTAGACATGAGATTCCTTTGTTGTGCTGCCAAGGCAGCGGTTGAGTGAGTGTGCATTGAAACGCATTAGATCGAGATACGTCGGTACGGCGTCATCGAGGGTGTCACCGTAAATGGGGCACACCGCCACCCCGAGGGAATCGGCGGCCTCCCTAATGACGTCTGCACTGGCTTGTTGGGTCGGTTCCACGAACACCGCGGGAAGCTGGAGGTTTTCCAAGGTGCGGCGCAGCGCGATGACATCGCGCGGCGAGGGCTCGATGGCCGGGTTGGGGCTAACGAAACCCGCGATATCAATGCCGTAGCCTTGCTCCAGGTAGGCGTATCCGTGGTGGGGTGTGACGAGGTGGCGGTTGTGCTCAGGAATGGCAGAGATGAGCTGACGAACCTCTGCATCGACGGCTCGCAGTTGTGCGATGTAGTCCTGTGCGCGAGCACGGTAGTCCGTGCCGTGCGAGGGATCCGTTTGCGCAAGTTGCTCAGCGATAACCTCGGTAAAGCTGATGACATTGGCGGCGTTATGCCACAGATGTGGGTCTACTTCGCCGTGAATGTGCTTGCCCAAGACAGCTTGGGGCAGGAGATAGGTCTCATCCCCGGGCCGGCCCAAGAAACGGTAGGAGGGATCCGGCGGTATCTGTTGGAGAGCGGAATTCGGGATGCTGAGCACCGTGGTGTTCGGATCAAAACGCTCGCCTTGATCCTCCAAGTCGAGTTTTCCTGTAGCCATGTCCGCGGTGATATCGACGTGACCTGCATCGAGCGCGTGCATCCCCTCAGGTGCGCTTACGCCCACCGCCACTGTGAACTCCTGTGGCGAACTATCTGTTGCACCGAAGCTCAGCCGGTAAATTCCGGGCTTGTTGAAAGCCCAGGAGACGTGCGTGTGAGCATTAGCCGGCAGCGTCGTGGAATCGTTGTGCTGGTCAATCCCTTCAGCGCTGTTAAAGAGCGGCTCAGGTGTACCGAATGTAGAGACTACGTAGGCCGCGACATCGCCGGGGCCTTCCACATCGAGCAGACGCATGTCGACGCTCGTGGTACCTGGGGCTGCGTTGCGCACACGCAATCCCAGCCATACCGCATCGAGGGTAACGTTTTCTACCAAGGGGACGAGCTTCGCGCCGTGGGTGGATGCTTGGTCCGCCACTTCAGTGACGGGCACATCCGATGACTCCCGCAAGGACTTCAGCAGGCTTTGCGGCTCGAGGAGAAAACCATTGGACAGCAATACGTCGGCGTTAGCGATATCGCGCACCGAGCGCAGGCTCGGCTCAAAGGTATGTGGATCCTTTCCCGCAGGAATCAGCGTGGTCACTGTGGCATCCTCACCTGCTACGTGCTTGGCGACGTCCCCCAGTATCGGCGTCGTCGCCACCACCTTCACCTTCCCATCGTCTCCGCTGGCGGAGCTCGCGCAGCCACTCACCATGGACGCGCCGAGAAAGATGGCGGAAAGAAGCGCGGTGTACTGCGTCCGAGTGCGAACCTTCAGTGGCATTAGTCGCGGCCCTTCATGAGCGCGAGGCGCGCCAGCGCCAGGCCCAGCACAAGCATGCCCAGGCCGAGGATTCCGATGCCCCACGGCAGCAGGTTTTGCCCGCTGTCGTAGTAGCCGGCCGCAGCGACGGTGTCCACATTCTCCCCGTCCGCGGCTTCGGCGGATCGGCGAGAAGGCTTGCGCTCTTTCCTTTCTCCGCGCTCTTTACGCTCCTTGCTGCTTGCCTGTTGCTTCGCGTTCCTGGTTCCGCCTGCGGATGCCGCACGGCGGGTACCGCCTCCAGCGTTTCCACCTCCCGGGCGTGTTCCGGAGGAAGAGGATGCCGGTTGCTTAGGGGAGGCGTCGCTCAGCTCTGCCTCGTGGTTGTCTTCGGTACCGTCATCCCCATGATCGGTGCTGGTTTCCCCGTCCCCGGACTCCTGGGGTGCTGAGTCACCATCACCGACATCCCAGGTATAGGTGACCTGATTACTCGTATCGCCGTTGGATTCCGCTTGGACAGTCATGGTGTAGATACCAGGTTCACTAAAAGCCCAGTTAACGTGGCGATGCGCCGGGTACGCCTGGTTGATGACGTCACCAGAAACGAGATCGAGCTCACCGGCATCGGTGACCGGTTGGATATCGCCGAAGCCAGCCGTTTCGAAGATAAAGACGTCACCAGGCCCAGTGACCTCGACGAATTCGAAGTTAACGTCTTTGTAGCCAGCAGATTGTGCCGCTTGGGTATCCCAACCCGGCCAGAGCAGCGAGCTGTCTTGGGTTTGGGGGAGGTAATACGTGGGTATACCAATGCCGTCGATGCGCTCGGTCGCCTCGCTCCATGCTTCTTCTGCGACTTTGAGGATGACATCGTTGCCGGGCCGGAGAACACCACTGCCGGTGACATCCTCCTTCATCGACAAGGTCAGTTGACCGCCCGGCGCGGAGACATAAAAGGCATCGACATGTCCGGAATCGATGAGCTCGCTGTCGGCGCGGGCTGGCGCAGGATAGCCAAGGACGGCCACAAGCATCGCCACGGCAACGGTGAACGTGAATACGGCGGCGCTGGTTTTCTGCAGTGCACTGCTCTGGCGCAAGTTCAAGCGCTGAGCAGCGGGTGGTGTGGAGTGCAATCCAGTGTGTCCTTTCTAGCGGGGAAGAAGGCCATTGAACCGCGCCGCAATCTGGTCATGGTGATCGTTGTAGAAGTTGAGGAAGCCTTGGAAGATGATGGCCAAGACAACTGGGAGTACCAGGCCCCACAGACCCTCGAGCTTGGGCAGAGAAGATGTTTTGTCTTTCTGGCCACCAGGCTGGTTAGCGTCTGGTTTCTTATCGCCTGGTTTATCTCCGGGCTTCTCGTCACCTGGATTCGGGGTGTCTTCGCCTTCGTTTCCGTCCTTCGAGTTCGCACAGTCTTTGATTGCGGCATCGCCCGCTGCGACGGTGAGCGTTTGGGGAGCAGAGGAGATGTCCTTGCCCTCTGTGGTGGTGGCCGAATAGGTGACCTCAAGCTTGTACGTGCCTGGCTTGGTAAACGCCCAATTGGTGTGGGTGTGCGAAGCAAAAGTGGTCTCGATGGAGTAGTCACCCTCGGCGGAATTGATCAGCGGGGTGAAAACCTTGCCCAAGCCTTCGGCAGTGAAAAGGCCTACCTGCGCACCCTCTGGCATCTCCACGGGCTTGATGTTGAGCGTGACTTTGCCGTCTTTATAGTCCTTGTAGTTGAGGGCCTGGGTGTTATAGCCCGGCCAGATGATGCTCTGCTCCTGGGTCTGTGGGAGGAGGAAGAACTTTTCCTTGCCTAGGTAATCGAAGTCCTTGCCCTTCAGCGCGGCGGGGCGGGAGCGCAGGGCGTTGTCGTGCACCGCGAGGACCACGTCATCGAGCGGACGCTCGACGGCCTTCTTGTCCACGAGGGCCGTTTCATCCTTCAAGCGGGTGAGGAACTCATCACCCTCCCGGGTGACCGCAATGTCGACGTGGCCGCGGTCAAGTACCACCTTGTCAGCACAGGTACCAGTGTGTTCTCCTGCGTCCGGTTTCGGGCTGTTATCCGGGGCTGGCGCAGGAGCCTGAGCCCCAGCGCCGAGTTTGCCCGCTCCCTCGTACTTTTGCCCGAAGGCGAAATTGTCGGTCAGCGTGATGCTGCCGGACTCTTGCGTGATGCTCGGGTGCGGAAGAATATCGAGGCGCACGGTATTGCCGTTGAAGTTTGCATCGGCACCGACGACAAATTCCGCGCGGCCGCGGGTGATCGTGCCGTCGAAATCGATGTCCGGAAGCGAGCTTCCCTTGCTAAAGAAGCCACCGTGCACGTAGCCTTCCAGGTTTTTATCGGCTGCCTCCAGGATGATGCGGGTGGCGTCTTCGCCCTCCGGAACAGCGCGCGCAGACAGCCCCGTGTCAGATAGCGAAACCTCTTCTCCGGAGAAGAGCTGGCGGGGGTTAGTGGTTTCGGTCCAGGAGTCCGCAGACGTCTTCGAGGTGGTGGAAAGCTCTGCGTTTGCAGAGTAGGCGAGCTCCTCGCTCACCCAGCGCGGGCTACCGTCCTCCGGGGTGTACACAGCTTGGATTGTCGAGGCCTCGGGGCCTAGGAACTCGTCAAAGTGGGCTTTCCCGTCGGTAACAGGCAGGTCGGTGAGGAAGTAGCCGTCGATAAGCAACGTGAGCGTGCCGTTACTGCCCCCGGTGAAGTCGATGGAGGAAAGCCGCTCGTCGCCATCTTTGTCACGGGACTTGGTAGGGGCGATGCGCAGACGGTAGTCCTTCTGGCTGGCATCCCCCGCGGATGCCTGCTCAAAGCGTTCCTTGAGGGAGGGAGTGTTGTGGTCTGACGGGCGCTGCCCGCCGACCTGAACGGACGTGGTTGTCGGCTTGGAGGAAATGAACTCGCCGTCTTTGTTTCGCGCGGTGGTTTGGTAGGTGAGCTGGTAGCGCCCGGGTTTGGAAAAGACAGTGAAGTTGTGGGTATGCGTGCCACTAGTCAGCCAGGCGGAATGCGGAGCGCCCTCGGTGGTTCCAAAGAAACGCTGCAGTCCGCCGGGGCCGGGGTAGTAGCCAAACATCTCGACATCGCCGGGTCCGTCAACACTTAAGAGATCCAGGGAAGCAATGTTGTCGCGGAAGTCGTCAACAGGCAGCTCTGTGTCGGCGCCAAAGCCCATCCACACCGGGTCCAGGCTGCCCTGCACGCTGGCAGGGGCCATGTAATAGGTTTCGCCCGGCTTCCCCAGGAAGGAGAGCGCAGGGTCCTGCGGCACGGTGAACTGGTATTGGTTCGTGCCGTTTTGGTCCCAGCCTTTGCCTACCCACGTGACGGTGTCGGCGAGATCGTGGTCGGACTCAGCTGAATGGCTCTTGAGGTTGAGAGCATTGCCCTCCCAGAAAGCTTTGGGGGAATCGATGTGAGTTTGAGTGGCCACGTGTTTGCCGTCGTCAGGACCGGCTAAGGCGGTAGCGGGGGAGAAGAGAAGTGTAGCGCAGGTAAGCAGCGCCACGGAGCGAGTTCGAGCCACAGTATGGAGCCTTTCTTCAGTTCTGTCGAGAGAATTTCACTATAGGGAATGGAAATCACTTCCAACAAGACCGGACTGAAATCCCAGTTCACGCTTAGTGGAAATCGGGTTCAATTACCCCCAAGTGGGGCGGGAGGTGCAGCAACTCAGCGCTGAACTACGATGGTTGACATGACTGAAACAACTTCCGACGTCCGCGTACGTTTTTGCCCGTCGCCCACAGGAACGCCCCACGTGGGCATGGTTCGCACGGCCCTGTTCAACTGGGCCTATGCCCGCCACACCGGCGGCAAGCTCATCTTCCGCATCGAGGACACCGATGCCGCTCGTGACTCCGAGGAGTCCTTCCAGGCCATCATTGATTCGCTGAACTGGCTTGGCCTCGGCTGGGATGAAGGCGTCAACGTCGGTGGCCCGGACGAGCCGTACCGCCAGTCGCAGCGCATGAACATCTACGCCGACGTCCTGCAGAAGCTGAAGGATGGCGGCTATGTCTATCCGGCTTATTCCACCAACGAAGAAGTGCAGGCGCGTCACAAGGCGGCTGGCCGCGACCCGCAGCTTGGCTACGACAACTTTGACCGCGACCTCACCCAGGAGCAGATCGATGCCTTCGAGGCGGAGGGCCGCAAGCCGGTGTGGCGCCTTCGCATGCCGGACAAGGACTGGGCTTGGAATGACCTGGTGCGCGGCGAGATGACCTTTAAGTCGGAGACCCAGCCGGATTATGTGGTGGCCCGCTCCAACGGCGCACCGCTCTACACGTTGGTCAACCCTGTCGATGACGCGCTCATGGGGATTACGCACGTGTTGCGCGGCGAAGACCTGCTGTCTTCCACCCCGCGCCAGCTCGCCCTCTACGAGGCGCTCATTGAGCTGGGTATCGCCAAGCGAACCCCAGAGTTTGGACACTTGCCGTTCGTGATGGGTGAGGGCAACAAGAAGCTGTCCAAGCGCGATCCGCAGTCCAATCTGTTCAACCACCGCGATGCGGGCATCATCCCGGAGGGCATGCTCAACTACCTGTCCCTGCTGGGCTGGTCGCTGTCTGCGGACAAAGACATCTTCTCCGTCGATGAGCTCATCGCCAACTTCGACGTACACGATGTGCTGGGCAACCCCGCCCGTTTCGACCAGAAGAAGCTGGAGGCCATCAACGCCGACCACATTCGTTTGCTTGAGCCGGCTGACTTTGCTCAGCGCCTGCGGGATTACCTCACCGAGTACACCGACTTCCCTGCGGACTACCCGGAAGACAAGTTCGCTTTCGCCGCGGACCTGGTGCAGACCCGCATCAAGACGCTGTCTGACGCCTATGGGCTCATGTCTTTCCTAACCACGCCGGACGCTGAGTTGGAGCTCGATGCCAAGGCGGCCAAGAAGAACCTTAAGGAGGAGGCGGTTCAGCCTCTCGAGGTCTCCATTGCCAAGCTGGAGGAGCTCGGGGAGTGGAAGACCGAAGAGATTGAAAAGATTCTCTCTGGCGCGCTTATCGACGACCTCGGTCTCAAGCCCCGCAAGGCCTACGGCGCCCTGCGCGTCGCGGTCTCGGGACAGCAGGTTTCCCCGCCGCTGTTCGAGTCCATGGAGCTGCTGGGCAAGGAGTCCACGCTGGCTCGCCTTAAGGCAGCTCTGGCCGTGACTCCGTGGAGCGCTGAGTAGTCTCAGGCGCTAGTCTCACAGGCCTGTAATTTCGGGGCATTAAGAATCGCTCTTAATGTCCCGAAAATGCTATTTGGCCTGGCGATTTGTGTGTATCGGCGGTGCTGGATATAGTAATAAACCGTTGCAGCGAGCGGCGAGGGGTTAAGCCCCAAGTTAGTTCACAGCAATAATGGCCTATGGTGTAATTGGCAACACAACGGTTTCTGGTACCGTCATTCTAGGTTCGAGTCCTGGTAGGCCAGCAGTGATAGCGATTTAACGCAGTAACTCGCGTCAAACAATGTTGTCACAGTTCTAAGCCCCGTTCGTCTAGCGGCCTAGGACGCCGGCCTCTCACGCCGGTAACACGGGTTCAAATCCCGTACGGGGTACAAATAAGACGGCGGTAAGCAGTAAAGCTTGCCGCCATTTTTATTGGATCAGGGGTGTAAATGTCGGCCTAAATGTCCGTGTATATGGTGGTGCTTGTCCGGGTCGCTGGTAACGATGACTTGCTCGAAGAAGATGGTGTTGAGCATTCGTTTCTCGGAGTCTGAGACGGTGGAGTATAGGCGGTAGCAATTGGCGGCGAGTTTCATCGCTATCTAGACTAGTTCTCGGTGGTCCTTTCGGGTCTTGCTCATGTTGCTCAACTGTCGCTCGACGGTGGTGAGTCGGTGGTCGATGTCCTTTTGCTCCTGGGCCATGACCGCCGTATTTGTTGCGTCCCGGTCGGAGTAGAAGGGGTCAAACAGTTTTTGCTGTTTGGCTTCTAGTTCTCGTTTGGTGCTCTCCAGTTTTCGGCGTTCAGCATCTTCAATGGAGTAATGCTGGCGAACTTCTGCCGTTACTTTCTCTTCCGTTCGCTCCATTAGTTCTTTGGAGATTTGGATTTGACGGTAAAGCTCGTGGGCACATTTCTCGCAGAACTCAACCGGTACTGCGGGCATGTGGCAGTTGGTGTGCTTGGATAGCCTGCCGTTGCAAACGAAGTATTCGTAGACATGGCCGGTGTGGGAGCGAGGTTTCTGTAGGTTCATTCGACCACCACATTCGCCACACCAGAGGATGGACTTGAGGTAGTGGTGGTGTTTGTTCTGGCGCTCTCCTTGCCTGCGGCCAGCGAGGACTATCTGGGCTTTTCGGAATAGATCTTGGGAGATGAGTGGTTCGTGGTTTCCGGGGTACTCGACCCCTTTATATATGACGAAGCCGAGGTAGTAGCGATTGGTCAGGATGGAGTGGACATGGCTGACGCTGAGTGGGCGGGCTGGCCTCTTTTTGGTGGGTCGGGTGGTGCGGCCTTTTTCCTTGAGCATGACGGCGAGTTGCTTGACAGAGATGTCACCTTGGGAGTAGCGCCCGAACGCCCACTGCACCAGGGATGCTCTTTCTGGGTTTACTTCAATCGTTCTGCTCTCGACTCCGTTGGTCCAATTTCGGACATTGAGGTAGCCGATTGGAGCTTTGCCTGGGGTGCCTCCGGCTTTCGCCTTTTGGTTCATACCCTTGAGTACTTCGTTGGCTAGGTTATTGGAGTAGAACTCGGCGATGGAGCTCATGATGCCGTGCATCAGCATGCCGCCTGGTGTTTGGTCTATATTCTCCGAGGTGGAGACTCGTCGGACACCGTATTCTTTGAACTTGTTGGTGATCGCGACTTCGTCGGCTCGATTGCGGGCCAGACGGTCCAGCTTGTGGACAACGACGTAGTCTATGCGTCCGCGCTCCTCGCCTAGGTAGCGCATCATTGCTTTGAGTGCGGGGCGGTTGGTGGAGGTGCCGGAGACGTCCCGTTCCACGAACTCTTTGACCACCAGCTGTGGTATAATTACAGCAGTGTTTTTCGAGCATACACAGGCGTTTTAGGTGAATGTTCGAAACTCAAGCATTAACAATACGGAGAGAAAACATAGTGGCGAAGAAGTCATCCAAGAAGAATGAACAAACATTAGAACAGAAGCTCTGGGCCGCAGCAGATAAATTGCGTGGTAATCAAGAACCGGGGCAGTATAAGCACGTTGTTCTTGGCTTGATCTTCTTAAAGTACATTTCTGACCGCTTTGCTGAGCGCCGCGCGGAGCTGGAAGAAAGCCTGTCCAACCCAGACAGTGACGGTTTTGTTCCCAACGAGGAGCGCAGGACCAAGTTCCTCGAAGACCGCGACGAGTACCAAAAGCGCAACGTGTTCTGGGTTTCATCCGAGGCTCGCTGGCAGGCCATTCAAGACCAGGCCAAGAGCCCGGAGATCGGCATCATCATCGACAAAGCGATGGATGTCATCGAAAAGGAAAACCCAACGCTTAAAGGTGTGCTACCCAAGGACTACGCCCGCGACGGCCTAGACAAGGAGCGCCTCGGCGGGCTGGTAGACCTGATCGGTTCCATCGGTTTCGGCGAGAAGGATGACCACGGCTCTGATGACGTCCTTGGCAGTGTCTACGAGTACTTCCTGGGCGAGTTTGCGGGTAAAGAAACTGGTAAGGACGCCGGGGCCTTCTATACGCCACGCTCGATCGTGCGCCTGTTGGTGGAAATGCTGGAGCCCTACAAAGGCCGCGTGTACGACCCGGCCTGCGGTTCGGGCGGCATGTTTGTGCAAAGCTCTAAGTTTGTGGAAGCCCACGGTGGCAACCGCAACGACATTTCTGTCTATGGCCAGGAATTCACCGATACCACCTGGAAGTTGGCAAAGATGAACTTGGCGCTGCGCGGTATTGAGGCCGACCTTGGCACCAAGTCCGCCGACTCGTTTACTCAGGACCAGCACAAAGATTTGCGTGCGGACTTCATCCTCGCTAATCCACCGTTCAACGTCTCGGATTGGTGGAATCCCACGCTTGTCGACGATCCCCGCTGGAAGTACGGCACCCCACCACAGAGCAACGCCAACTTTGCCTGGGTGCAGCACTTCATTCACCACCTGAGCCCCAAGGGAACCGCTGGCTTCGTTCTGGCCAATGGTTCGCTCAGCTCCAACACCGGCGGTGAGGGCGAGATCCGCCAGAGCCTGATCGAAAAAGACCTGGTGGATTGCATCGTGGCTCTGCCGGACAAGCTGTTCCTCAACACTGGTATCCCGGCCTGCTTGTGGTTCGTCTCCAAGGACCGTCTCGGCAACGGTCACCGCGCCCGCGACGGCGAGGTGCTTTTCATCGACGCCCGCAGGATGGGCGCCCTTAAAACCCGTCGCCTGCGCGAGTTCCCTGACGAGGACATCGCCACCATCGCCGATACTTACCACGCCTGGCGTAATCACGACGGCGACTACGAGGATGTCGCCGGTTTTGTGAAATCCGCCAGCTTCGAGGAGATCGAGAAGAACAACTTCGTCCTCACCCCCGGCCGCTACGTTGGCCTTGAGGAGACAGAGCTTGACGACGAGCCCGTCGAGGACAAGATCAAGCGCCTCACAGGGGAGTTGCTCGAAGAGTTTGAGCGGGGGCGGGAGCTAGAGGCAGAGATTCTCACTCTGTTCGGGAGGAAGCTCTAGTGAATTGGGAGCGAGTAAAGCTTGGCGAGGTACTGCCCTTCAAATACGGCAAAGGATTGCCTAAACGGGAGCGAAACGAGGATGGCTTAGTACCCGTCTACAGCTCAGCTGGTATGACGGGAAAGCATGATTCAGCTTTGATCGACCAACCCTGCATCGTCATTGGGCGGAAGGGAACCATTGGATCGGTCTATTTTGTTGAAGATCCTTCGTGGCCGATTGATACCGTTTTCTATACGCTTGGCACACCGAGTATTGATTTACGGTTTGGGTTTTATCTCTTACAGACGCTGCCACTATCAACGATGAATAACGATAGTGCTGTTCCTGGTTTAAATCGGGCGCATGCTGAGGACTTGGATATCTCTATTCCAGAGATTGCCGAGCAACGTAGGATCGCCCATGTCCTCGGCGCTCTCGACGACAAGATCGAATCGAACCAGCGGCAGATTTTTCTTGCTGAACAGATCATACTTTTTCGTTTCAACAGTAGCTTTGATGTGGCTGAATGCGAAAATGGGGTTCCGGTTTCTGAACTTATTGAAGTAGGACCCAAACGTAGTTTTACCAAGGGCGGTGTAGCTCCTTATGTTGGCATGACGCACCTGCCTGAGTTCTCATTGTCAGTCGGTGAATGGGGGGAGAAGGAATATTCAGGGGGTCAGAGATTCATAAACGGAGATGTCCTGATGGCGAGAATTACGCCATGCTTAGAAAACGGTAAAACAGCTATTGTGGATATGCTGCCTCCTGGTCAGGTCGGATTTGGTTCGACAGAGTATATCGTCCTAGCTCCAAGGGGGAGCTTTTCCACCGCGTGGATTTACGGTTTCGTCCGAAATGAGCATATCCGTGAGTGGGCCATTAAGCAGATGAATGGTTCTTCCGGGCGGCAAAGATTTCCGGCGTCAGCATTTGGAACCTATCGAATCAAGTCACCCCATCCAGACATTTTGAAGGCGTTTAACCAAGAAGCAGCGGGTCTTTTGGAATTGTGCCGTGTTAGAAGGAATGAGAATAGGCGGTTCGCTGCCCTCCGCGATACCCTCCTCCCTGAACTCCTCTCAGGCCGGATCACACCAGAGCAGCTGGAGGGCGGTCTATGAGCGACAAGGCGCACCAACCCTGCGAGGTGGGGATCTCGTCGGCAGGCCCGATCCTGACCTTTACTTCGGCTGAGCTCGAGAACAATCTGTTGGTGCGGTTCGACGAAGGCACCATTTGGCTGACCCAAGCGCTAATGGCCGAACTTTTTGGGGTATCGGTACCCACAATCATTGAGCACCTTCAAAACATTTTTTCCTCTGACGAACTTCAAAAGGAGTCAACTACTCGGGATTTCCGAGTAGTTCGAACCGAGGGGACTCGCGAGGTTACCCGCAACGTCAAGCACTACAACCTTGACGCGATCATCTCGGTCGGTTATCGGGTGAACTCCAAGCGGGCCACACAGTTTCGCATCTGGGCCACCAAGGTGTTGCGGGACTTTACGTTGCGCGGGTATGTCGTCGATAAGCAACGCATGGCTCAAGGCGAAATCTTCGGCGAGGATTACTTTGAGCAGCTGCTTCAGGAGATCCGGGAAATTCGCCTCTCAGAGCGCCGGTTCTACCAAAAGGTCACCGATATTTACGCCACCGCAACGGATTACGACAAAGACGCTCCGGTGACAAAGACGTTCTTTGCCACGGTGCAAAACAAGCTTCACTTTGCGGTTCATGGCCACACAGCGGCCGAGCTGATCCGGGAGCGGGCGTCGGCAGACAAACCGCACATGGGCTTGACTACCTGGGCGAAAGGGCCTGATGGCAAGGTGCTTTCCGGTGATGTGACGGTAGGCAAGAATTACTTGTCTAAATCAGAACTCAATGACCTCGGGCGGCTCGTCGAAACGTTTTTGAACCTGGCCGAAAGCCGGGCTGAGCGCCACATCCCAACGACAATGGAGCAGTGGGCGGGCCTTCTGGATCAGGTGCTAGCCATCGATGGGCGCGAGCTGTTAACGCACGCCGGCAAGATTTCAAAAAAGCTTGCCGACGAGTTCGCGCTGGGGGAGTATTCGAAGTTTCGGGTGGAGCAGGACCAAACTTTTAAATCGGATTTCGATAATTTCGTCGAAGCTGGCGAGCGTGTGATCGAATCCGCCAAGGAGGATCACGATGAGTAGTTTCAACGAAAATATTGTCGAGCTAGCGGCCCTGGATTATTTCGCAGAGCTGGGCTACCTAACGATCAATGGGGCCTTGATTGCTCCAAGTGAGCTAGCTTCCGAGCGCGAGGATTACTCCCAGGTCATCTTGTGGGATCGGTTGCGTGAAGCAGCTGCCCGGATCAACCCTGGGTTGGGCAGGCGCCAGATTGAGCAGGCGATTGTGAAGCTGCAGCGGGCGGAGTCACAGAGTCTTATCAACGAGAACCTGCGTGTGCATGACTTGCTGACCAAAGGGGTGTCCGTCGAAAAGCGCGAGCGTGACGGGCAGCTGACCTATGAACACGTGTGGTTTATTGACTTTGCCAACCCAGAGAACAATGACTGGGCCGCAATCAATCAGTTAACGATTATTGAGAATAAGAACCGCAGGCCCGACGTGCTGGTCTATGTCAACGGGATGCCGCTGGCGTTGCTGGAGCTGAAGAACCCGGTGACGGAAAACGCCACGTTGAAGTCGGCGTGGAACCAGATTCAAACCTACCGGCGGGATATCCCGTCGGTGTTCACCACCAATGTGCTGACAGTTATTTCTGACGGTACGTCGGCGGCGATGAGTACGTTCTCCGGTTTCTTTGAGCACTACGCGCCGTGGAAGACCATTGATGGCCGGGATGTGGTGACCAATCGTCCGGCACTGGAGGTGCTGATCAAAGGAGTGTTTAACAAACAGCGCTTCCTTGATCTGCTCCTCAACTTCACCGTGTTTTCTGAAGAGACCGTCACGAATAAACACACCAAAGAGAAGTCGCTGGTGCTGATCAAAAGGATTGCCAAGTACCACCAGTATTGGGCGGTCAACGCTGCGATTGAGTCAACTGTGGTGGCTTCTGGTCCCGATGGCGACAGACGCGGTGGTGTGGTCTGGCATACGCAGGGATCAGGCAAGAGCTTTGAAATGGTGTTTTATGCCGCCAAGATCATGCGAGACCCGCGGATGGCCAACCCCACGCTGGTGTTCATTACCGACCGCAACGACCTGGACGACCAGCTGTTTGCAGAAGTCTTCGCCCCGGCCAAGATTCTGCCGGAAGCCCCGGTGCAGGCGGAGTCGCGGGAGGATCTGCGCGAGAAGTTGAAGCGTCGTTCTGGTGGCATCATCTTTACCACGTTGCAAAAGTTCGCCCCGCCGGTGGACGCGGAGAAGAACTTCCAGCTCTCAGACCGCAGCAACGTGATCGTGGTGGCTGATGAGGCCCACCGCTCCCAGTACGGCTTGCAAGAGAAACTGGACAAGCACGGCAAGCTGAAGTCTGGCCTGGCCAAGCACATGCGTGACGTGTTGCCGCAGGCTACCTTCCTCGGGTTTACAGGTACGCCGATTGAGTCCGGCGACAAGTCCACCCGTTTCGTCTTCGGCGACTACATCGATGTTTATGACCTCACCCGCGCTGTCGAAGACGGAGCGACGGTGAAGATTTTCTATGAGTCGCGCCTTGCCCGAGTGGCGTTGTCCGAGGAAGATTATGCCTCGCTGGATTTGCTTGCCGACGAGATCACCGAGAAGGTCGAAGAGGAGGACGCAACTGCTGCGAAATCTCGCTGGTCGCGCCTGGAAGCCATCGTTGGCGCAGACGACCGGTTGGACCTGGTAGCCCGCGACATTGTGCAGCATTGGGAGAAACGCAAGGAGACGATGATCGGTAAGGCGATGGTCGTGACCATGTCGCGGCGTATCGCGGTGGCGCTGTATAACAAGATTGTCGCCCTGCGCCCCGAGTGGCATTCTGATGATCACATGAAGGGCAAAATCAAGGTGATCATGACCGGGGCTGCATCCGACCCAGAGGCCTTCCAGCCACACCTGCTAAACAAGGACCAGCAACGAGATATCAAGGCTCGTGCCAAGGACCCCGAGGACGAACTCGAGTTAGTGATCGTGCGGGATATGTGGCTGACTGGTTTTGACGCCCCAAGCCTAAACACCATGTACGTGGACAAGACCATGAAGGGCGCGGGCCTGATGCAGGCCATTGCTCGTGTGAATCGTAAGTTCCGTGACAAGCCGGGTGGTTTGATCGTTGATTACATCGGGTTGTTCTCCAATTTGCAGGAGGCGTTGGAGGAGTACTCGCCGTCGGATCAAAGCCAGGTTGGCGTGCCGATCGATCAGCTCATCGACGTGATGCTAGAAAAGTACGACGTGGTGCGCGGCATCGTTCACGCTGCGCAGTTTGATAGTTCGCCGGATTTGTCGCCGTCGGAACGCCTGGCCCAATATGCGAAAGTCTTGGACCACGTCATGGCTGATCCAGACCGGACCAAGCGCTACTTGGACCAGGTGTTGGCGTTGGCCAAGGCCTATGCCTTGGTGGGCGGACAGCCCCAGGCCCAGCGCATTAGCAATGATGTGCGCCTGTTCACCGACGTCCGCACCGCACTGTTGAAGATCCAATCGCCGGGGTCGGGTTCCGGTGGTTCCGGGGTGGTGGAGATTGACACAGCGTTGAGCCAGTTGCTGAACGAAGCTGTTACTGCAGATAAGGTCGTAGATATTTATGAGATGGCAGGCGTAGATACTCCCGAGATTTCGTTGCTTTCCGACGAGTTCCTGGATTCTCTGACTGCCAAGGATAAACCCAACCTGCAGATTGGGCTCTTGCGCCGCCTGCTCAACGACGAGATCAAGACCATCTCGCGCAAAAACCTTGTGCAGGGGCGGAAGTTCTCCGAGCAGCTAGAGGAGGCAGTCAACCGCTACACCAACCGGTCGCTGTCTACGGCCGAGATTGTGTCAGAGCTGGTGCGCCTGGCCAAAGAGGTACGCGACGAACATCACCGCTCCGAAGAGATGGAGCTGTCCTATGCCGAGGTGGCAATCTATGATGCGCTGGCCCATCACGATACCGCCGTGCTGGAGATGGGCGATGAAACTCTGAAGAAAATCACGATTGACCTTGTCCACGCCGTGCGTGCTTCGGTGACGATTGATTGGAATGTGAAAGAAAGCGTGCGCTCTGAGATGCGCTCCAAAATCAAACGTCTGCTAGCCAAATACGACTACCCGCCAGACCAGGAAGAGAAGGCCGTTGAACTGGTGATCGCCCAGGCGGAGTTGTGGGCGAGTAGCGGTGAACAAATGGTGCGGGTGTAGGTGTGAAAACAAAAGTTAAGATAGTGCACGATAATCGCTTAAGCAGTTTGGCTGTTCTTAGGCACCTTTATTCCATTTTTCTTTCGATTCGCAGACATCAATTGATTCGTGACAGAGTGGGCTAGAGATGATCAAAGAAGTGCGAGTTAAGAATTTTAAGGCTTTGCGCGATTTTAGAACGCGCTTCAATCGAGACTTTAATGTCATCGTAGGTGCTAACGGATCTGGTAAATCCACACTGCTAGAAGCGATCGGCCTGGCTTTAAGTGGACGATTTCGTGGTCAGTGGCCGGACGAAGCGAAGTCGCCATATTGGTTTAACCAGGCGACTGTGGACCACTACTTTTCCGAGGTTGCTGAAGGCAAGTACCTTCCGGTACCCGAGATATCTATTGAGCTTATTTTAGACAAAGTAATTGAAGACCCTGACTTATCTCGACTTGAGGGCAAACTGAATAGCCAAAAAGCGACCGAGCGTGGTCTAGCATTCGAAGTGAAGCTCAGTGATGAATTTCGGGCTGAATATCAGACTTTCATTGATGAATGGCGCAATCGAAATGAGACCTCAAAGAAAGGGCGCAACCTCGAGCGATTGCTGCCGATCGAATACTTTGATGTTCATTGGCGATCTTTCGCTGCTCCGGAGAGACTACCTCGGCGTCCTAAAGGAGTGGATTTTGCTTTGATCGATGCAAAATCCAATCTCTATGGACGAGGAATCGATCGCTTTACACGAGAGCTGCTGGCAGACAACATCCCGGATACAGTTGGAGCAAGTCTGTCGGTTAATTTGAGGGCGGCATTTAGTGAGACTGCTGGCGACGCTCTAGCAAGCGTTAATGATCAGATAATGGATGAAACAAAGTCTGCTCCTCAGCAGTTTGGCGTGCAGATTGACCCGAGCAATTTCATTCAGTGGCAAAACGGTGTAGCACCATCGATTGCTGGGCTTCCGTTTGATTATGCCGGGCAAGGGGCACAGTCCGTCGCAAAGGTTGAGGTTGCGCTTCTTCAAAGACAAGACAAGGCCAAGACCATTCTGATTGAAGAACCAGAGAATCATCTATCGCATACAAAGCTTCGCGCCCTGCTTGCGAGGATTGCAGAGCTCGGACAGAATCAACAGCTGATTGTGACGACGCATAGTTCATTCGTCTTGAACCGCCTGGGAATCGATTCCCTCATTTTAATGGGTGAAGGGAACACTGGCAGATTTAATGAGTTGCCAGACGATGACGTCAAATTTTTTCAGAAGCTTCCCAACTTTGACACCCTGCGTCTAATCCTAGGTGACCAAGTAATTTTAGTCGAGGGTATTAGCGATCTGCTGATTGTAGAAGAAGCCATTAGGCGCAGATACGGGAAACTGTCAGAGGAACTTGGTCTGGACATTATTTCAATGGAGGGCACCAAGCATAGGCGATGGCTCGAGCTAGCTAAGCTTCTTGACAAGCCGGTGATCGCTATTCGTGACAATGACGGAAAGCCTGACGGTCATTGGGAGGAAGCATACAAAGATTCAATCGGCAGTAGCCGGTTATTTGTCGGCAATTTTAAAGATGGGAGGACTCTGGAAAATCAAATAGCGACCGCTAACCAAACTAATATGAAAGACTTGCTCAGCGCGCTCAACTTAGAGTCTGAAACTGATTTTGCGGAATGGGCAATCAAGGAAAAGGCAAACGCTGCACTCCAGTTGAGAAATCTCGACCATAGCCTTTGGCATATTCCAGCGTACATCCAAGACGCTGTCGAAACATTGAACGTGGAACAAAATTGATGAACAACCAGGCTTTGATCGCGGTTGCAGGTTCCGGAAAGACTGAAACTATTGTTCAGCGATATAAAGACCAACCAGAGGGCACGCTATTCGTTACTTTTACCCAGAATGGTCAGGACGAGCTGAAGCAGCGGCTCCTTAAAGAAAATCCTGGTGCGGAATTTGAGGTTATTGGTTGGTTTAAGTTTTTGGCGGATCACTTTCTGAAGCCGTTTTTGTGCGACGTCTTCCCTACTAGGGTTTACAACGGGATGCGCCTGAATGACCCCACTGTAAAGTTTGGTAGGGGCGAGGGATACTATTTCAACGACTCCGGAGAGATTACAAGCGATCGTATGGCGTTACTTTCACGAAAGATCTGTGATGAAGATGACCGAGAGCCTATCAAACGATTAGAACGAATCTTTCGAACAATCGTCTTTGACGAGGTGCAAGACCTTGCTGGCAATGATCTTGAAATCTTGCAAATGCTTTTAGAGTCACGGATCGAAGTATTTATGGTAGGGGACATTCGTCAGACCGTTTTTGAGACAACTGTTTCAGACAGAAAGAACTCTCAGTACGGAAAACTGAATAAACTGAAATGGTTCGAAGAAATGCAAGACCTGGGAAGTCTCCGGCTTGAATTCGACTTAACCAATCGGCGCTGTCACGAAGATATCGTTCGACTTTCTAATGCGTTATTTCCGCCTGAGCTTGGGTTTGAGGATGCGGTGAGCGGGCAGGACGAGACGAATGACGGCCACGTAGGAATCTTTCGTATTGAGGAGTCTCAGATCCCTGATTACTGTAGGGCGATCTCTCCGCGTGGACTTCGCTACAACGTCACTACCGGGAAAGAATGGAATGACAAATTATCTTTCAATAACTTCGGTGACTGTAAAGGTCTGACTTTTGATCATGTCTTGATCTTTCCGACTGCTGGGATGAGGAAGTTTCTGGCCGACGGGACTATCCTCAAGTCTCACGCTACAATCTCGAAATTCTATGTCGCAGTCACTAGGGCAAGGCACAGTGTTTGTTTTGTGCTCCCTAAGAAATGGGAGCGCGGAGATACGGCCCCGGTCCAGATAATCCGATGGTCGAATGAAGGCACGAGTGGCGCCTCGTGAAACTCTTTTACGGTAAGTGGCATCCCGATTACGGGACAACAGGAGAATTGAAACGATTTAGAATAAACAAGGACAAGGACCTAAAGAAGGGGCTGGAGCTTGCCGAAAGTCGCACAATGTCGATTTGGTGACGCTACCTTGAGTATCAGAAGCAACTAGGATCGCGATAGGCGCTAGCAAGGCAGGTTGCAGCCTTTTCCGACTCAATTCTGGATGGACCGTGTTCAGCTATTCTTCAATCTAGGGTTTCGAAAATGCTATTGCGCAAAAACTAAATAGTAATGCAATGGGGATGTTCATTTAGATCTTTCCTGTCAGTATCTAGAGTGGAGTCTGGAGATAGGGGCGCCGGTGAGGTGGCGGGGTCTAATGCGAGGTCATACAGCCGTCGCAGACTCAAGTACCGAACCAGCCAAAACTGGTGAAAAGCCTGCAGATCAAGACTTTATGACCATCAGCATCAACCAGCGCGGGCAAGAAGACCTAACCAAGATCATATTCGACCGCGACGGTCGGCTCCCAACACTGATCTCCTCCCAATCAGCCGCCGCCTACTGGGTTGAAACACTGCCAGACAGAGTCGGAGCCGATTCACTCGTAAGCCGCCTCAACAACGGCCACCGAATCCATATCGGAGACTTCGACATGCGCAAAGCCACCGCCCCCACCACCCCAGACGACTAAGACTAACGGTCCGGGCCGACGCACCCCTCGGCCCGGTACCAACTACCCGGGACACGACAGTACCGAGTCCCCAGAACACCGGGGTACCAAAAACTCGCATCTGACAGTTAAAGGCCCTTAGTCATAGCTTTGAGGGCTTCGACGTGACGAATATAGGCGTGGGTGCCAGCTGTGGTAAGTGTGACCCACACGGTGTCCTTGGCGCGTGTGGAGCCGTATTCCCGGGTGCGGCTAATATAGCCGCGGTCTTCGAGGTGCTTTAACTGCTTGGAAAGTGTATCGGCGGGGAGCTCGGTCAACTCGGCGAGCGTGCTGTACTTCATTTGCCGACCGTCGGTGGCGCCGGCGGAGAAGAGCATGGCGCAGATCTTGAGCCGATTGATGGGGTGGATGACTGGGTCCAGCTCAGGGGTCTGGTGAGATGTTTGCCTAGACATTGATGCCCTTTACGGCGGCGTTGCTGTTCTCGTAGAGCATCCAGGCTGTCGCGCCAGTAACTATGACTCCGCAAGCGATCATCCACGGCCACGTGTCGGGGGTCGGTGTAGTTGACATGATCATGGCGAGGGGGAGGCATACGCGTGACCACGTCGCGCGGTCGTTGCTTGGCCCCCTGTTTGGATTGGGCCGCACGAAGGGATTCGCAATCTTGTCTTTGAGGAGAAATCCAAAAATCAAGGTCGGTATAAAGATGGCAAGGGTGTACCACCAAGACAGCTTGGACAGCGCGAGGCTGCTGCCGATGCCGAGCGCCACAATTGCTACTGTCCACCAGCTTTGAGTCCAAGCGGTCCGCTGTTGGGCGTTTTGAATGATTTTGAGCTCATCGTTCATGACCTAACTCCTTTGTTTGCACCTATTGCAAGTGTATCATTTGCATAAGGTGCAAGTAAGGGGGTGAGGGCTGCTGTATTTGCTAAGTGGTGTGGTTGTACCCCTTACCGGAAGGTAAAAAGTCCAAGTGCAAGCAGACTTGGGAAAGCTACCAGGGGGTATACCAGTGGCTAATTGGTCTAATTCCTTCCGCTATGCCTTTAGCGGTCATACACTGCAGGTATAAGGCATTCCCGACAGAAAGGAGAGCGGATGGCGGAAGCTGATAATCATCACTATCGCCGACGCGACTCTAGCAGATAATACGAGGCGGCATCGCCGTAATCCACAACTTCTTAAAGCCAACACTCGAGCGAAGTAGGAGCCTTGCACCACATGCTGTTAGCGCACGTGTCCTCCCGAACCTCTAGCGATGACTAACGAGTGCTCCGGCCCCAGCTGCCATCGGCACGCCAGCGGAATAACCACTGATTCGATCCGCGCCCAGGCCCTGAGAGTCAATGATTTCATCGCAGCCAAAAGCGGCAACGAGGTTCGGGATTTTCTCTTTGATAAAAGTTCTATTAGCTGCCGATTTGTGCATTCTTTTGCCGATCCTATAGTGTTTAGCAAGTCCGCAACGGACAGCTAAACGAGCCCCGTTCGTCTAGCGGCCTAGGACGCCGGCCTCTCACGCCGGTAACACGGGTTCAAATCCCGTACGGGGTACAAATAAAGAAGGCGGCAAGCATCGAAGCTCGCCGCCTTCTTTATTTTCTTTGATAGTAAGTTTAAACAATCAAGACTTCAGCGTTATTGCCGCCTGTGCAACGAATTACTTCGTGCTCATCGATAGTGCACGTCAGCGAGTAATTCTGCTTAGTGACCGAGCTGTTGACGGTGACCTGTCCAGGGATGAAGGACCGGAGGTCGTCTTTAGAGCTTGGTGCCAAAGTCATCAAACGGCCTGCCGTGGAACGGGCGAAATCGCAACTGGTGTTCGCACCGGCCATGACGAAAGCGATGTTATAGCCGTCGCCCATCTGGCACACAGTGGCGGGCGTGCCGTGAACGTTGACTGATACGCCGTTGGCGTCGCCTTGGGGAAGCTGTCCGGAAAGGCTGTTGTAGGTGGCCATCTGTGTGGCCTGAGCGGTCTGGTGTTGGCCTGTGGCTGGTTGGGCTCCTCGCACACCCTGCGCCTGAGTGTCCGGCTGTTGAGGCTGGTCCGCTGGCTGGTTGCCTGCGTTGTCCGGCAAGGTTGGTTCAGGGGCGTCAGGGGCTGCCTCGTCGGCAGCGTTCGGAACGTGAAGCTCAGCGTCATCGTTAAGCGGCTGAAATGCCGGGTAAGTGTTCTCAAACGTTGGCTCACCCGATGCCGCGTCCGTCCTCGACGGCGCTGCCATCTCGGATGACGTGGAGCATCCGACCGTTAGAACACCAGCGGTGATTATTGCTGCAAAAGCTGCGATGGGACGGTGGGCACGCGTGGAAGTCATAAAGCCCACCCTAACGAGATATGTGGTTATGCGCTGGGAAAAACGGGGAAAGCTGCCCAATTACGGTGACGTGCACTCAGATTGGGCAGCTCAATAAACAGAATCGGGGGTTGCTCTTAGTGGCAATCCCTGTGGCCGTCATGTGCCGCGTGGCGGTGACCATCGTGCAGGCAGTCCACGTGGTCGCCATGGGGAATAGCGACGTGCTCGCAGCCTTCGCCGTGGACGTGGGTGTGCTCGTCATAGATGGTGTGGAGCATGGTTTCTCCTTGAAAGTCGGGAATTTTCACTCCATTTTCAGTAGCTGTCATCGTTGGTAAAGCGCGTTTCCAATACGCTCTCAATAGTGGGGGTAGGTGGGGGTATCGCCGGAGCTGAACGCGGAGCGTCAAGGGTGAATTGGCGTAGCCCAGGCTAGAGTAAGGTGATGATGAAAAGGTCTCCGCAACTTCGCTTTTCCCGTGTCTTACCAGGCTTTGCATTCATGGCTGGCGCGTGCTCGCTGGCCTTTGCTCTCGCTGCCCCCGCAACCGCTGCCGAGGGGGTGCCGGTTCGGCAAGGGCAAAAGATCGTGGCTTCTGATGGTGCGTTGTGCACTGTGGGTTACGTCGAAGCTAATCGGGCGTGGACTTCGGCGCACTGTGGCTTAAATGGCGAACAAGTGTATAACGAAGCAGGCCAGCACCTAGGAACGTTGCGTTGGTTCACGCCCTCAGGGGCCGCGGGGCATGACTTGGCGTATATTCAATTCGCCGGTGGAAGCTATTCGGCAGGCAACCCGCTCACCGGGGATGGCATGGCGCCGGTGCCTGGTGAAGGCTCAACTGTGTGCTTCGACGGGCAGGCTGCGTCGCGTCAGTGCGGCACCGCGGTGAAGGGGCCAGGCCTCTTTCCTGGCATGAACTATGCGGCCGACGTGTCGCTGGCTCCAGGGGATAGCGGTGGAGCAGTGTCCGTCCCAGGGCAGCCGGGCGTTGTGGGCATTTACCAGGGGATTACCCAGGCTAACCGGGGTGGTCGGACAGTTACTTTCTCAAACTATGCGCGCATGCCTCATGCGGATGAACTAGCGCGCCTGCCGCACCAGGGTTGGGTACCGCGCCGCCCCAACCGGGAGCCAGGAAATCCAGTTCGGGTGGCCCAAGAAAAAGGTGAGGCATTGTCCTCGACGAGTAGCGCGGGACCTGAAGGGCTGCGCGGCCTTGCGATGTATTTCGGTCTCAGTATTTAGGAACGCAGCCCCGAGGCTTTAGGCTCCACTGCATTGCAGTGCGCTAAGTGCCCAGTTCTTAGCGGTGGCCGTCGTGTGGCGTGCCATTGGAGAGAGCGGCACTTAGGCGGTTGGATGCGCTAACCAGGACATCTGCAAACTTGTCCGCCGGGGAAGGACGGAAGCGTTCGGCAGAACCGGAGACGGAAAGGACGGCGATGAAGTTTCCTGCGCCGTCGAAGACGGGGGCGGAAACGGAGGCGAGGTCTGACTCGCGCTCTTCGATTGATTCGGAGTAGCCGTTGATGCGCGCGAGCTCGACGTCGTGCTCGCTAAAGATGGCATCAGGAACATGGACATCTGCAAAGGCGGCGAAGACGCGGGCGGCGGAACCGGAGGTGAGCGGAAGCTGGCGGCCTACGGGCACCACGTTGTGGAGCCCGATTTCCGGCTCACGCGTGGCGATGCACGTGCGCGTGGTGCCGGAGAGTTCGTAAAGCTGGACGGACTCACCGGTGGCGTCGAGAAGCTCCTCCATAATGGGGCCGGCGGTTTCGATTATGCGATCACGGTTGCCGGGTAGGGCCGGCCCAGCGCCCCACTTTCCATCGGGGGTGCGGGTGAGGATTCGGTGCGCCTCGAGCGCCGTGGCGAGACGGTGGGCTGTTGCCCGAGGCAGTCCGGTGGTCTCACAAAGCTCGTTGAGCGTAGAAGGTTGGTTGGTTGCGGCCATCATGATGGCTACTGCGCGATCCAATACCTTAATTCCTGATACTGCGCTATACTCTCCCATATAATGAAATCTACGTCCCATTAATTGAGATTTCAAGTGGAGAGATACATGACTGAGAAACTGACACTCGCAGAGAAGGTATGGCGCGACCACGTTGTGCGCAAGGGCGAGGGCGGCGAGCCCGATCTTATCTACATTGACTTTCAGCTCCTGCACGAAGTTACCAGCCCCCAGGCTTTCGACGGTCTTCGCTTGGCCGGTCGCACTATGCGTCACCCTGAGCTGCACTTGGCCACTGAAGACCATAACGTGCCCACCGTCGGAATTAAGACCGGCAACCTTTTAGAAATTAAAGATGAGGTCTCCCGCACGCAGGTATCTACCCTGCGCAAGAACTGTGAAGAGTTCGGTGTGCGCCTGCATTCGATGGGTGATGCTCAGCAAGGCATCGTTCACACCGTAGGCCCCCAGCTGGGAATTACCCAGCCTGGCATGACCATTGTGTGTGGTGACTCGCACACCTCGACGCATGGCGCCTTCGGCTCCATCGCCATGGGCATCGGTACCTCCGAGGTTGAGCACGTCATGGCCACCCAGACGCTTTCGCTCAAGCCTTTCAAGACCATGGCTATCGAGGTTAGCGGAGAGCTGGCGGAAGGTGTTTCGGCCAAGGACTTGATTCTGGCTATCATCGCCAAGATTGGCACTGGCGGCGGCCAGGGCCACATTATCGAGTACCGCGGCGAGGCCATTCGCAAAATGTCGATGGAAGCGCGCATGACGATCTGTAACATGTCCATCGAGGCTGGTGCCCGCGCGGGTATGGTGGCTCCGGATGAAACCACCTTTGAGTACGTCAAGGGCCGCGAGTTCGCCCCGCAGGGCGAAGACTGGGACGCAGCGGTTGACTACTGGAAGACGCTGCCGACTGACGAAGGCGCCGAGTTCGATACCGTCGTGGAGATCGACGGCTCTGCCCTCACCCCGTTTGTCACTTGGGGCACGAACCCGGGACAGGGCCTGCCGCTGAGCGCTGTGGTGCCCAACCCGGAGGAGTGCGGTGACGACGGTGAGAAGGCTGCAGTCGAGAAGGCCTTGGCGTACATGGACCTGGAGCCTGGCACGCCGCTTCGCGATATCCAGATCGACACTGTCTTCCTGGGATCCTGCACGAACGCTCGCATCGAAGACCTGCGCGCAGCCGCTGAGGTAGTCAAAGGGCGCAGTATCGCGGCTGATACCCGCATGATGGTGGTTCCGTCATCGGCCGTGGTCAAGGCACAAGCGGAGGAAGAAGGCTTGGATAAGATTTTCACCGATTTTGGTGCTGAATGGCGAACCGCTGGTTGCTCGATGTGCCTGGGCATGAACCCGGACCAGTTGAAGCCGGGGGAGAGGTCGGCGTCGACAAGCAACCGCAACTTTGAGGGCCGCCAGGGCCCCGGTGGCCGCACCCACTTGGTCTCCCCGGCCGTTGCGGCAGCGACAGCAGTCCTGGGCCACTTGGCCGCACCAGCAGATATCGACGATGCCGCCGTAGCCGGCGCCTAAGGAAAGGGAGAAGACAATGGAGAAGTTCGTAACTCACACTGGCATCGGCGTTCCGCTGCGAGTATCCAATGTGGATACTGACCAGATTATTCCGGCGCGCTACCTGAAGTCCGTTAAACGCACCGGCTTTGCCGACGGACTGTTTTCTAACTGGCGCAGCGATCACAACTTTATTCTCAATCAGGAACCGTTCAGGGAAGGCTCTGTGCTTTTCGCGGGGCCGGACTTTGGTACCGGATCCTCTCGTGAGCACGCAGTATGGGCGCTTGCCGAGTATGGATTCAAGGCGGTATTTTCCTCCCGTTTCGCCGATATCTTCCGCGGCAATTCCGGAAAGGCTGGCCTGCTGACGGGGCTCATGGAACAAGAAGACATCGAGCTCATCTGGAAACAGTTGGAGGCCGGCGAGACCGAAACCACCGTCGATTTGGAAGCGCGCACGGTTACCGTCGGCGGCAACAGCTACACCTTTGAGATCGATGATTACACTCGCTGGCGCCTTATGGAGGGGCTCGATGATATCGGTCTGACCCTGCGCAATGAGGCCGATATCGAGGCTTTCGAATCCACGCGCCCCGCGTTCAAGCCCCGCGTCGTAGCATCTTAACGTGAGCAATAAAGGTGTGGGAGCATTCCCCGCCTCCTGTGGCGCGGTGCACATAGCGCCGTTAACATCCTCGGCATGAGCAATCCTTATCAAAGCTTTAGCGGAGACAGAGGCAATCAGTTCGGCGGCGCAGGCGGGTATGGCGGGTATGGCTATCACAACACTTCGGGGTATGGCTATCAACAGCCAGGGAACTACGGTTATCAGCAGTCCAGCAGCTACGGTGAGCGCCAGCCTGGCGCCTGGGCTGGAAATCCACCAGGCGGGGCGCCCGCCCAACCCATCGACGCCATGGATATTGTGGGCCAATCATTCAAGGGCTACCTGAAGCAGCCTGTGCCAGGGATGTTGGCCATGCTGGTGCATTTCATCATCACTTTTGCTCTTCTTCTTGTTCCGAGTACCGCTGTAGGCGGCATCTTCGCAGTAATGGAAGAAAACGGCACGGACATTGAGCCTTTGGTGCCTACCGTCGGGATCCCTCTCATAGTTGTCATGGGGCTAGTCGCCTTCGCTTATCTTTTCTGGCTAATGGCGAACCTCTTTAATGGTTCCCGGAAGATCGCTGATGGGGAGCAGGTCACCTTCCGCGACTACTTTAGGTTTGCCCAGCTGAGTGGTTGCGCCGGCGTCTATGCCTGCTTCTTTACTTTGGTAATGCTCGGATCTATTGCGGGCGGCTTCCCTGGTCTGATTCTCTTTGCGCTCCTGTGGCCAGCGCCCGTGATTAAGGCGGATAACCCTGATAAGCCTCTCATGGACTGCTTCCGAGAGGCCCTCAACCTGGTCATGGAGAATCTAGGGCAGTCGCTGCTCTTTATCTTGGTCTGCTCCCTCATCGCGAGCTTGCTTGTCTTTATTCCCATAGTCGGCTTCCTTGCCGCCTATCCGATCTGGGCGCTCGGGATGGTCCTTTTCACTCGCGCTATGCAGCGCCGCCCTGCAGCGCGGTGGGAATAAGACAGCAGGGCAGCACTGAAGTTCCTGAGAGACGGCGGCGATGCCGTACTTAGCGCACAGGAAGCGGGCTAGCCAAGTAGTCCGCCCCGGTAAGCTCACCGTCGTTGAAGGAAAGAACCCATACCGAAGCCTTCTTGAACTTGAGCTCATCGATCGACTTTTTAAGGAACTTCGGCGCGTAGGACTCGATGATGCCGGGGATGGTCAGCCCTTGGCTGACGATAACCGGAACACCGCCGCCGTCGACCACGCGCTGGAAGGCGGCGCGTGCGTCGTCGGGAGATTCAGCAAAGACATCATCGCCGAATGCTTTATTCACGGCGATGTCCATGCCGAGTTCATCGGCCAGCGGGGCAGCGGTGTGCTGGCAACGCTGCGGCGGAGCGCTATAAATGGCGGTCGGATGAAATGGCGTGAGCATCGGTACGAGCATCTCCGCTTGGCGGCGCCCCTTTTTATCCAGCGGGCGCAGGTCATCATCGCCTTCCCACGAGCGGCGCTGGTGTGCGCGTGCATGGCGAACATAAAGAACGCGGGTCGTAGGCGCAAGGCGCAGGCGCTTGTGTGCCTTGCCTAGCACCTGGGCATCAACGTCGTAGGAGAGTAATGAGCTGGCCTCGTCGATCTTCATCCAACGCAGCTCATCGGTCTCTTCATTCGGGGTGTACTCACCGTCGAGTACACGGGCCAGCCAGTAGTAGACCACCTTCGTGCGGCCTTGCACCGGGTAGGCCACCTTGCCGATGAGCTTGCCTAGGCGCACGGAGTAACCGGTTTCCTCGAAGATCTCGCGCGCGGCGGTCGCGGGGAGCGATTCGCCCGGATCGACCTTGCCCTTGGGCAGCGACCAATCGTCATAGTGGGGGCGGTGGATAAGTGCAACCTCCGGATCGTGCGGGTCGCCACGCCAGAGAACCGCGCCGGCGGCAAGCGTCGTGCGCTTGAATTCTTCTGCCGGATCGACGGGGATCTCCTGGTGGCGTCCGGAAATGAAGACTTCCGAGCGAATGTCTTTGTCCGTCTCGTGCATGTTCTTTGCCTTGGGCATGCTGCTCCTTTTGCGCCGGTAGCTTTCAACCTTCTCTATCTTCCTCCACTCGCCGTCGCGATGCAGCCTTACGCGCCGAGCGTGCAGGAATGCCAGGCGTGCTTTAATGGGAAAAGCCAATGCAGAGGAATCTAGAGTGAGGTGGCACATGGCAAACGTGGCAGTAATGGGGGCAGGCTCGTGGGGAACCACGCTGGCAAAAGTCTTTGCTGACGCCGGCAACGACGTCCGCTTGTGGGCGCGCCGCGAGGAATTGGCGAATGCCATCAACACGCGCCACGAGAATCCGGATTACCTCCCAGAACTCCCGCTTCCTGAGTCGATTAAGGCCTCCACAGAGCCGGCAACAACGCTGCAGGCCGCGGATATTGTGATCTTCGGCGTTCCCTCCCAGACGCTGCGCGGAAACCTGGAAAAGTGGGCGCCACTCTTGCCTGAGGACGCGACCTTGGTGTCGATCTCTAAAGGCGTGGAGAAGGCCACACTCAACCTAATGAGCGAAGTTATCGCAGACGCCGCTGGTGTCTCCTCCGACCGTATCGCGGTCCTCTCTGGGCCCAACCTAGCCAAGGAGGTGGCCCAGGAGCAACCAGCAGCCACGGTGATTGCCTGCAGCGATGCTGCCCGTGCCGAGGCCGTGCAACATGCCGCCGCAGCACCGTATTTTCGGCCCTATACCAACACCGATGTCATCGGCGCGGAGATCGGCGGCGCCTGCAAAAACGTGATTGCACTTGCCTGCGGCATGGCGGCGGGTAAGGGGTTAGGCAACAACACCATGGCCACCATCATCACGCGCGGGCTCGCGGAGATTACTCGCCTAGGAGTGAAGCTGGGAGCGGACCCGTTCACCTTCTCTGGTCTTGCAGGCATGGGAGACCTCGTGGCGACGTGCAGTTCGACGTTGTCGCGTAACCGCACCTTTGGGTATCGCCTCGGCCAGGGTGGCACGCTGGAGGAAGCAACTGCCGCCACCAACGGGCAGGTTGCGGAAGGCGTTATCTCATCTGATTCCATCTTTAGGTTGGCGCAGCGCGCAGACGTAGAGATGCCGATTACCCAAGCGGTCTACGGTGTGTGCCACCGCGGGGTGACTGTCGACGACATGATTGTTGCTCTGATGGGTCGCACCAAGAAAGCTGAGTAAAGCCGAGTAAAGTTGCTCGGTATGACTGAAGCGAAACCTGTGCGCGTTGCCGTTGTGTACGGCGGTCGCAGCTCCGAGCATTCGGTGTCGTGCATTTCCGCCGGCGCAATCATGGAGCACCTTGATCCGGAAAAGTATGAAGTCGTGCCCATTGGCATCACGCGGGAAGGCACCTGGACGCAGGGCAACCGCGCGGGACTCGACATTGTTGACGGGCGGCTGCCCGAAGTAGAACTGCACGATGAGCTGGCGTTGTCCCTCAACCCTGCCACGCGTGGGCGCATCCACAATGTCACCCGCCACGAGCACTACACAGAGGTCGATGTCATCGTCCCAGTTCTGCACGGCCCCTATGGGGAAGACGGCACAGTGCAGGGCCTCTTTGAACTTTCCGGGATTCCCTACGTCGGCGCAGGCGTATTGGCTTCGGCTGTGGGAATGGACAAGGAGTTCACCAAGAAGCTTCTGGTCGCGGAAGGCCTTCCGGTAGCGCCGCAAGAAGTACTCACAGGGGAAGCCACGCTTAATGACGCCCAAAAGGAACGCCTTGGCCTGCCCGTCTTTGTGAAGCCGGCGCGGGGCGGATCCTCCATCGGTGTGTCCAAGGTCTCCGCATGGGAAGACCTTGAAGCAGCACTAACCCTGGCCTATGAATCCGATGACAAGGTCCTCATCGAACCAGAAATCAGCGGCGCCGAGGTGGAGGTGGGAGTTCTTGAACGCCCCGACGGCAGCCTCCAGGCCTCTGTCCCCGCCAAGCTCTTGGGCACCACGGAGTCTGAGGAAGGCTTTTATGATTTCGATGCCAAGTACATCGACGAGGGCGTCTCGGCAGCAATTCCTGCTCCGTTGAGTGAGGAGCTGACCGCCGAACTTCGTCAGCGCGCTATTGAGGCTTTCCGGGCGCTGGGTGCCTCGGGCCTATCGCGCGTGGATTTCTTCGTCAGTGATGATTCCTACTGCATCAACGAAGTGAATACCTTCCCCGGCTTCACCCCGATTTCTATGTACCCGCAGGTCTTTGCTGCGGAAGGGGTAGGTTATGCCGAGCTGCTCGACACCCTTATTCAGACGGCCCTCGCGCGTTTCTAGGGTGACGATGTAGGCCGCGCCTCTCACACCTACTGGGAGGGAGTGGCTGCCACGAGGGCGTCGCTAAGCCGCACCAGCGCGGAATTCGCAGCATCCTGTGGGGCAGACAACGCGAGGTCCTCCGCCCGGCCGAGCGCGAACCATGTGCCGGCCGTGGTGCCCTCCGCCAGCGTGGTGTCTTCGAACCACGGGACGTCGTTGACCTGCTGGAGCTGAACACCTGCTCGGTAGTTCTCCGGAGAGGCCACGCCGCAGCGCACGACAATCTCTTCCTGACCCGGTGCGCTATAAACCCAGGTGTTCTTATCTCCCACATCCGCGCGGCGCGTATAGCCCTCTGCAAGTGTTTCCGGCAGGGCCTCTTCTAGAGCGGGACACATGGAATCCGGTCCAGCCTTGAGCTGCGATAGCGGCGCTGGGTTGGCCTTCTGTGCCTTTTTTTCTAGTTGCTTGAAGGCTGCTTCTAGCCCCTCTGGAGCGTCATCGTGGGCCTCCTCCGAGGAGGTTGTCACCGCGATGGCGGGGGTGTGCTTGGTGCTGTACCACGTCGTGAGGGTGGAGCCGGGGGTGGCGTCGAGGACCTGTAGCCACGATTCGCCGTCGGACTCGACGGTGTGGGAGTAGTCGGTAAACTGCTGCGGCAGGTCAACACCACAGCGCAGCGTTACTTTGTCCTCCGAGTTCTTTGCCCACGCGGCGGCGCCCGCCGGGGCAGGATCGACCAAGTCGACGCGCGGGTAACCCATGAGCTTGTCCGGCAGCGCATCGACGACAGCGGCACACTCGGGGGAGTCCGCTGCCTCAGAGGGAGTGGGAGGCAGCGCCACTGGCTGTTGCGCGGCGCTGGTGAATACGTATTTGGCACCAAAAATCACCGCGAAGACCATCGCGATGGAGATCCCGAGTGAGATGTAAATAGCGGTGCGGTTAAATTGGGTATCCATAGGGGCTTATCCTATCGCTGATAGCCCGAGAAGAACGAACGTGGACGGCGCGCACGAGTGGCGTGTAGCCCGCGCAAGGAAAAGGAGTCCGTGACGGTGGGTTTGTCCCATACCCTCGATCAAGCCGGTGAACGGCACGTTATCCATGAGATTGTCACTGCAGCCCCGAGCGCGCTCAACGGCGACGATGCGGCAGTGCTCTACCCGGCAGCACCTAATTCGCGCACGGTGGCCGCGACAGACATGATGGTGGAAGGTCGGCACTTCCGGCGGGACTGGTCCACCGCCGCGGAGATTGGGCAGAAAGCCATCGTGCGCAACTTCGCGGATATTGAGGCAATGGGCGCGCGCCCTACAGCGGCATTGCTGGCGATTGCCGCCCCGGGAGATACCTCGGTGGACTTCGTGCGGGGGATTGCGCAGGGTATCGCTGAGCGCTGCGCGGTATATAACGCGGAGCTCGTAGGCGGAGATCTGACCCGCAGTGAGAGCTTGGTCATCAACGTCACGGCGTTAGGCTCCCTGGGTGGAAGTGGTGCAGCGCTGACTCTGGATGGTGCCCGGGCGGGCCAGAAGTTGGTAGCACACGGCAAGATTGGGTATTCCGGGGCGGGCCTGGCGCTGTTGCAACGCTATGGCCGCGCATTGCCGCCGGAGTTAGAAGAATTCTGGCCTTTGGTCGACGTCCACTGCGCTCCCTCCCTCACCCCGGGGCGTGGTGTCATCGCGCGGGCAACCGGTTCGACCTCGATGACGGATAACTCGGATGGCCTCGTGCGCGATATAGGACACTTAGCTGGGCGTTCCGGGGTGCACATCGACCTTGACCGTGGAGCGATTGCCCCTGACCCGCTGCTG
Source organism: Corynebacterium sp. HMSC062A03 (assembly GCF_001811145.1). Lineage (NCBI taxonomy): Bacteria > Bacillati > Actinomycetota > Actinomycetes > Mycobacteriales > Corynebacteriaceae > Corynebacterium > Corynebacterium sp. HMSC062A03. Next base: position 67,746 of record NZ_KV803645.1, read on the forward strand.
GCTGCCGCCGGCGCGGTGCTCGATATCGATCCTTGGGAATGGGTCTTAACCGGCGGCGAGGACCACACGCTGTTGGCTACCACGTACAAGGCCCCTCCCTCCGGTTTCCGGGAAATTGGTCGGGTGATGCGCGGTAGCGGCGTGACCATTGACGGAGAGGAGCCGCGCTATAGCGAGGGCTGGGAGGGATTCGCGTGAGCCACATTGATACCTCTCACATTCACTACTCGTGGATGCCTTACATCCGGCAGGCACTGGAGGAAAACCTTCCACGCATTGAGCGCGAGATTGGCGCAGAGTTCCTGCCGCCCGCCGAGAATGTATTCGCCGCCCTGTCTATGCCGCTCGAGGACGTGCGGGTGCTCATCGTGGGCCAGGACCCCTATCCCACGCCGGGGCATGCCATGGGTTTGTCCTTCTCCACGCGATCGGGCGTGCCGGCCCCGCGTTCGTTGAAGAATATCTACGCCGAGCTTGGCGACGACCTCGGCATCCCCGGCCGCGCTGATGGTGATCTACGGGCCTGGTTTGAGCAAGGAGTGCTGCTGCTCAACCGAGTGCTTACCGTGGCCCCGGGCCAGGCCGGTTCACACCGCAGGCTCGGGTGGGAAGCGATTACCGAGGCCGCTATCAGAGCACTGGCGGGGCGCGATATCGTGGCCATTCTATGGGGCCGCGATGCCCAAGCCTGCCAAGCTTTCCTGCCCGGTACAGAGTGCATTACCTCCCCGCATCCTTCGCCGCTGTCAGCGCGGCGTGGATTCTTCGGGTCGCGTCCCTTTTCCCGGGCCAATGCGGCTTTAGAGGCCCGTGGCGTCCCCGCGGTGGACTGGCGCTTGTAGACTAGCCAGCATGTCATATCCCGCTGAGTTGGATGCTCGTGGCCTCCACGAGTGGGCCGCCCGAACCGTGGAGGAGCTGCAGCGCCGCCGCGCCGAGATCAATGCCCTCAACGTTTTCCCAGTGCCCGATTCCGACACGGGATCCAACATGGCGCACACCATGGAGTCCGCATTGGCGGAGGCCAATAAGGGCGAGGTGGACGTGGCCGAAGCCCTGGCCATCGGCTCAGTGCGCGGTGCCCGCGGCAATTCGGGGATGGTGCTCTCCCAAGTGCTGCGGGGGGTTGCCGATGCCACGACGGATTCGCGCGTGGACGGTGCGGTACTCGCCGATGCTTTGACCTTGGCTGTCACTTTGGTGGACCGCGCGCTTGCCGCACCGGTGGAAGGAACGATTATTACCGTGTTGCGAGCCGCGGCCATCGCCGCCAATCAGGCTGCCGAGCAGCCTGGGGCCGAGCTTCACGGCATCTTGCTCGCAGCGGTCGAGGCCGCACGGAAGGCCCTTGCTGAGACCCCCTCGCAGCTATCGGCCCTGCGCGAAGCCGGCGTTGTGGATGCCGGTGGAACCGGCTTCGTAATTTTGCTCGAGTGCTTGCTCACTCAGGTCACAGGGCACGATCCCGCCAGCCAACCCCTGACGGAGTCGGTGCTACTTCACTCCGAGGAGCCTGCCGTGCGGGAGCCACAGGCAGGAGAAGAGCTCGCAGAGATCGAAACCATCTTCTTCTTTGAGGGCAACCTGGGCGACATCGAAGAGACCTTGGCTCAGCTGGGCAATAGTCTCGTCATTGCACGGGCGACGGAAACCTCCGCCAGCGTGCACATCCATAGCGCTGAGGCGGGGACCGTGATCGAAAAGGCCTATTCCCTGGGAAAGGTCAGCAACCTGCGGCTCGAAGCGCTACCGCAGACGGGTCAGGCGGCCAGCTGCCAAGATTCTGGTGGTGGCGGGGGAGCACAGCGGCGTATCTTTGCCGCGGTGCCTGAAGAGGCAGCGCGGGAGCTTTTTGAGAAGGCGGGGGCGGACGTCGTCAAGCCCGGCGAAGAACTGCAAAGCGCCGGGGAGGGAGATCTTTTCTTGCCCAATGGCTGCGGTGGTGACCCGGGCAAGGCTACTGTCATTCCGACCGATTCCCTGGTAGCCGGGCTGGCGGCGCTCTCGGTTTATGCGCCGAGTTCCGCGCACACCGACGACGTGCTCGCCGCGATGAAGGACGCTGCCCGTTCCATGCGGGTAGCCTACCCAGATAGAGAAAACGTGGCTGGGATTCTAGCGGCATGTCGTACTCAGCTGGGCTATGGCGGCGAGCAGATCACGGTGCTGACTGGCCTTGAGCTAGAGGAAGACGAGTTAGCCCGAGAGTTGGGGGTTGATGTCGTGGTTCTGCACGTGCCTGGACTGCGCACTGAGATTGGGGTGGAGTAGACCATGCTGGGCTGGCAGGATGACCGCGCACTGACGGATATCTTGGCAAAGAAGGATGCCGCGGCTTTCAAGCGCGCCTTCGGATACACCACGTGCGGGGAGCTGCTCAGCCACTATCCGCGCGACTACATCCGCCACAATAAGGACGTGGGCCTCGGCGGTGCTGAGGATGGTGATCACGTCACCATCACTGGCGTCATCGAAGAACTCCGCGTCAAGCACACCTCTAAAGCCATGGTGTTTATCCTCTACATGGATAGCGGAGTCCAGGCCTCCTTTTTCAATGCGCACTACGTGCAGCGCGTGCTGGGGCGCGGCATGCGCGTCATGCTCTCCGGCAAGCTGAAATACTTCCGGGGATACCCCAGCTTGCAGCACCCCGATTTTCTCATCCTCGACCCCGGCCGCTATCAGGAGTCCCTGCTGGATAGCACTACTGGGCAGGGGACAGGTTCGCTGAAGAAGCTCTCCCAGTTCGGCTCGCTGGAGACCTTCCTGCAGCGCGAATGGATTCCCGTGTACCCGGCTAGCGGAAAGGTGACGTCGTGGTACATCATGGGCGCTATCCATAAAGTGCTCGAGCACACCCCTCCGATCCCGGAGCCGCTGGACTATCGGATGATGGTGACGCTGGATCAAGCCGTGCGCGAGATCCACGAACCGGGTGATAGTGGCCCGGAGCGCGCTATCCAGCGCCTCAAGTACAACGAGGCCCTATCGGTGGGCCTAGTTATGGCCTTGCGTCAGCGCGATGTCAAGGCGCGCACGGCAACCCCGATGCCGGCAATTCTGGAAGGTTACCGCGATGAGCTGCTCAGCGAGCTACCCTTCGCGCTGACTGACGGTCAACGACGTGTCATCGGCGAGATCGACGCAGATCTGTGTGGCACCGCGCCCATGATGCGGCTGTTGCAAGGTGAGGTCGGTTCAGGCAAAACGCTCGTTGCCACCTGTGCCATGTTGCAGGCGGTTGATGCTGGAAAACAAGCTGCACTGCTTGCCCCGACGGAGGTACTGGCGGCGCAGCATGGGGCGTCGATTAGCGCCAGCGTTCCCGAAGGTGTCACCGTCACGGTCCTAACGGGTTCGATGAAGACGGCGCAGAAACGCAAAGCTTTGTTGGAGATTGTCTCTGGCGAGGCCGATATCGTGATTGGCACCCACGCCATCATCCAGGACAGCGTTGAATTCTTCGATTTGGGCCTCGTCATCGTGGATGAGCAGCACCGCTTTGGCGTCGAACAGCGCGATAGCCTGCGCACCAAAACTCGGGAGGGAACCAGCCCGCACCTGTTGGTGATGACTGCGACACCTATCCCGCGCACGATTGCCATGACGGTGTTCGGTGATCTAGCGGTATCGACGCTCAAGGAGCTGCCCGGTGGACGCAAACCTATCTTGTCCGCGGTGGTTCCCGAATGGAAGCCGGAGTGGGTACGCCGCGCCATCGAGCGCATCCGTGAAGAGGTAGGCAAGGGTCACCAGGCTTATATCGTCTGCCCGCGGATTGAAGGAGAGGGCGGTGTGGAAACCATGTCGGTCCAACTGCGCAACCTTCCCTTGCGCGGATTGCGAGTGGAGATGCTCCACGGCAAAATGCCCGATAAGGACCAAGTAATGGAGAGCTTCGCGCGCGGGGAGATTGATGTCCTCGTGGCCACCACGGTCATTGAAGTCGGCGTCGATGTTCCCAATGCCACCGTCATGCTGATCCGGGAATCGGAGAACTTTGGAGTCTCGCAGCTGCACCAGTTGCGCGGGCGCGTGGGACGCGGCGGCAATGAATCGGTGTGCCTGCTGCACACGACGGCTGAGCCTAATAGCAAGTCTTTCCGGCGTATCAAAGCTATCGCGGATACGCCATCTGGTTTTGACCTAGCTGAGCTCGACCTACAGCAACGCCACGAAGGCGATATCTTGGGAACACTGCAATCCGGTACGAAGCGCACGCTGAAGTTGCTGGACCTCATCAATGACCGGGACATCGTCGAGCGCACGCATGCTGATGCCGCCGCGTTGGTCGAGCGTAACCCTGAATTAGCGGAGGAACTGACGCACAACCTAAGCGCAGATGAACAGGGATTTTTGGAGAAAAACTAGGCTTGTCACCGCGGGAAACTGAGGGGAGATAGGGTAGAAGCCATGACCAGAATCATCGCCGGAGAAGCCCGCGGGCGCACCATCAAGGTGCCCGAAGCTGGGACGAGGCCCACGTCCGACCGTGCCCGCGAGGGCCTTTTCTCATCGTTGAATGTGCGCTGGGGGTTTATTGATTCTCGCGTGTTGGATCTCTTTGCTGGTTCCGGCGCCTTAGGCCTTGAGGCAGCTAGCCGTGGCGCTGAGGAAGTCGTCCTCGTGGAGAATAATGCCGCGGCCGTGAAAGTCATTCGCCACAATATTGGGGTGGTGAAGCACCCGCGCGTGGAAGTACGAGAAATGAAAGCCTCGTCATACCTTGCCACCGCACCGCGCGGCTACTTCGACATGGTGCTCGCGGATCCGCCCTATGAGTTCGATGATGTTGATGGTCTTCTCGCCGCCATCGAGCCGGTGCTGGATGATGCCGCGATAGTTGTCATCGAGCGCCACGTGGACTCGCCGTACACACAGTGGCCAGATGGCTTTGAGCCCACCGGTCAGAAGCTTAAGAAGCGGACCTTTGGCATCGCGCGTTTTGATATGGCGATCTATCACCGCAGTGCGGATAGCTCGAAGATCGATACCACCGGAACCCAGGAGGACTAGCCATGCCGACTCACGCCGTATGCCCCGGTTCTTTCGATCCCATCACGCTGGGGCACGTCGACGTTTTTAATCGTGCCAGCGAGCTTTTTGACAAGGTCACGGTGCTGGTGACGGGAAACCCCGACAAGCCTTCTGGGCTGTTTAGCATGGAGGAGCGCGTGGACCTTATTCGCCGTACCGTTTCCCCGGAGATCGAGGTGGACTGGTGGGGCGGATTGTTGGTGGATTACACCAGCGCCCATGGCATAGACACGATTGTGAAGGGCTTGCGCTCCTCCTTGGATTATGAATATGAGCTGCCGATGGCGCAGATGAACCGGCGCCTTTCCGGAATCGATACCGTCTTTTTGCTCACGGATGAGAAATACGGATATATCTCTTCTTCGCTGTGCAAGCAGGTGGCGCAGTACGGCGGTGATGTTACGGGTATGTTCCCGGATCATGTGGCTGCCGCAGTGATGGAACGCTACCGAGGCTAAAGGGATATGTCTGTACTGGCAATACCCCTCGTTGTCCTCCTTACCGTCATCGCTGGCTCGTGCTTGCAGCGAGTCTCCGGCATGGGCCTGGGCCTCATTGGTGGGCCCATCCTGACGCTTTTCCTCGGCCCCGTCGAAGGCATCATGGTCATCAACGTCTTGGCCTGCCTCAATGCCATCCTCACGACCTATTCGATGCGTGAGAATGTGGACTGGGGAAAGTGGCTGCGCATCGGTCCTTTCATGGTCCTCGGCTCAATTCCGGCGGCGCTGCTCATCGCCCGTATTGATACTGCGGCGTTGTTGGTTCTGGTTGGTGCCGCCTTATTGATTGCGCTGGCCGTGGTGGTCTTTGGGCGCAAGTTCGTCCCGGAGATGAGTGGCACGGGCCCGGCCATCTCCGCGGGTATTTTGGGCGGGTTCACCAATACCCTGGCCGGCGTGGCCGGCCCGGTCATCACGGTCTATGCCCAGGCCGCGCGGTGGCCCAAGGAGGTTCTCGCGCCGACCCTGCAACCCTGCTTTGTCATCGGTGGATTGTCTTCGGTTCTCACGAAGTACTTCCTGGGCTCCGGCGGCTTTGACGGTTTGCACTGGCTGGTGTGGCCCTGCGGGGCAATTGGAATGTGCGTTGGCATTCTCTTAGGAAAGAAGATTGCTGGGCGCGTCTCTCGGGACAAGGCCCATAAGCTATCACTGTGGCTGGCCAGCCTAGGAGCGCTCAGCGCATTGCTGCGAGGCCTTTTTACTCTGGGTGCTTAAACAGCGTCTCGGTATGGTGGAGTCCATGGCGAAATTCAAGATTGAGGACGCGCTCGCCCTGCGAGCTGGCAAAAATTTTCAGATTGACTCGGTTGATGCCTCGGCAACGCCTGGCTTCGACGGCGATAAAGCGGCGCTCGACGCCCGCTTCTCCAAGTATGACGATGAGCTCTATGAGCTGCAGGAGCGGCTTTTTGCCAACGGCCGCAGCTACGGTGAGGACGCCCCGGCGGTGCTCATCGTCCTGCAGGGCATGGATACCTCGGGCAAGGGTGGTGCTATCCGCCACGTGTTGAGCACCTTCGACCCGCAAGGAACCACGACCGTCGGCTTCGGTAAACCCACCGAAGAGGAGCTAGAGCATGACTTCCTGTGGCGCATCCGCAAACACGACCCGCAGCCGGGACAAATCGTGGCCTTCGACCGCTCCCACTACGAGGATGTCCTCATTCAGCGCGTGCACGAGTGGGTGGATGAAGAAGAGGTGGATCGGCGCATCGAGGCCATCCGTGACTATGAGCTGGAATTAACGGCCAGGGGAGTCAAGGTCATCAAAATCTTCCTTCACTTGTCCAAGGAAGCCCAGAAGGAGAATCTGCTGGAGCGCACGGAGCGGGAGGATAAGTTCTGGAAATACGACCCGGCTGATGTGGAGGAGCGCGCCTATTGGGATGAGTACATGTCGGCCTACGAGGATGCTATTCAGCGCACGGATGAAAACTACGCGCCCTGGTACGTCATTCCTACCGATAACAAGAAGTATGCCCGGATGGCGCTGAAGTTTCTCATCGTGGATCTCCTGCGCCACCTAGATCTGGAATGGCCGGCGCCCGACTTTGATCCGGAAGTCGAGCGCCAGCGTATTAAGGACGCTGACTAAGAGCTAGTCGCTCTCTGTGCCATCGACGTCGCTGGCCAGCTCGCGGGCGGCGGCGTTAAACGCATCCAGAACAGACAGCAGCGCTTCTTGCGCGTTGATGATGCCGAGGTTGAGCGCGTGAAAGAGCTGGTCCTCGTTCAGACCAGCGGTGGTGACGAAGCACGCATCACCGCGCAGCTCAACCTCATCCTCAGCTAAACCAACGAGCGCGCGCCCATCGAAAGCACCGGAATTGAACTCGTTGCAGAGCACATGGAAGATGGGGAGCATCTCCGCATTGAGCTGTGTGGACAGCACGCTCTCGATGCGCACGAGGCCCTCTTCCACGGTGATGACCCAGTCAAGGTCGTTGAGGCGGGCAACTGCGGTTGTCGCATCTTCTGGGTGCGCGGTGGCTGCCATATCCAGCTCGGCGCCGTTGAGCACGCTCAACACGCGGTCCCGGCCGACGGCGGCCAGCGGTGACCCGGAGAGAATGTCGAAAGGATCGGAACTGCCGGATGCATTCTGGTTCTGATGTGGGTCCTGGCTCATGCTTGCTCCTCCTTATCCCAGGTGACAGCCTGCGGGAAGCGCTGTGCCACGACGTCGAAGATCTCAGCGAAGCTGGCCAGTGAACTCAGCAGGAAATGGCCGAGCTGAGCCAAGGAGAGGCCTTCGCCCACGCCCATGGCGCGGTTGGCGCCTAGGTGGATCTCCGCGTTACCCTTCGCATCCTCTTCTACGAGGAAGTTCAGGGTGGGCGCAACGCTGGCCCAGTTCAGCTCCGCCACCACGGCGGCTACCTCCGGTTCGAGGAGTGCTGGAAGAGTGCCCTCCCACGAGGCGAAGGCACTGAGTACCTCGCCTTCAGCGTCGAGCTCACAGTGCACTGCGATATGGGGGACACCGGTCTGCAGCACGCGGCGCGCGGAATCGGCACTGTCGGCGCCAGTGTCAGCGTCGTCTTCTGGCTCTGGGGTTGCCTCGATGAGTGCATAGTCGGCGGCGATAAGCTCGCACAACTGCGCCAACCGGTCGATGGTGACCGGCTCAACCACGTGGAGATCGGTCACTGCTGCTCACCCTGAGCGCCCTCGGCCCCCTCGCCCGCCTGCGCGGCTGACTCGGAACCGAGCTTGGCCATTTCTTCGGCAGCGGCGACCATGGCGTTCTGGGCGTTGATGACGCCGTCCACAGAGGCGCGCAGTGCGGCCGCGAGTTGTTCATCGGTCATTCCGGCCGCGCAAGGAATGTCAGCCTCGGTGCGTACGAGCAGCATGCCATCGAAGTCAGCAATGACGGCGCGTGCCCCCATAGCCACGGAGTTGATCTGGTTAGCGGCCAAGAAAAGACCTGCGTCTGCCTTGGCATAGTTGACGTCCGTCGGAACATCGCAGCGCACGATAGCAACGCTCTCCAGGACGGCGAACATGCACGGCAGACCGTTGAGATTAGCGGTCGCGGCGTCGTCGCGACCGGTGACCGGCTCGAGTTCGATGTCGAAGGTCTTCATTGCCTCGATAATGCGGTCAAGGGTGACCTCCGGCAGTGCGTGCGGATCCTCGGCGGTAGGCGTTGTCGGATTAGTCATGGTTGTGCTCCTTCCAGGTGACAAGCTGCGGGTACTGCTGTTCCATCCACTCGAAGGATTGCAACACAGCATCCAGGGTGGACATGACGAACGCGCCGAGCTGGTTGCGGGATGCACCATGGGTCACGTCCAGATCGCGTGCACCAGAGACCGCCAAAGCGTTGTCTGGCGCTTCGAAGAAGCGGAACGTCGGCGTGAAGTGGTCCTGGTTCCATGCGTTGATGTGCATGAGCAACGCAGGGCCTTCGGAGGCGGGGACAGAGCCGCGCCATACGGAATCGACGATGAGAGAGGAGCCAACGAGCTGGAAGGCGATGGCGGCGTTGGAGAAGCCGGTGCGCAAGAGGTTGACCGTTTGGCCGTCTTGAGTCTTCTGCTCTTCGATGCGGTATTCCAAGCCTTCTGACTCAAAGATTTCCGCTATGCGCTCGAGGCTGACTTCTTCGATGGGTGTGTCAGGCTGCAGCTGGCGCTGCTGTGCGTGGTCATGGTTAGTGGTGTCCGTCAATTCTTCTACTCACTTCGCTACATTTTTCTTAATCTTTTCCGGCCCCGACACTACCGGAGCCGTCTTCCCCGGGTGCGCAGGTGGGGGCCTCGACGAGTTTTTCGCCACCGAGCTCGTGGGCGAGCGCTGGAGCGATGTCGGGGTAGCGGAAGGTGTGGCCCAGCGCTTCCGCGCGCGTGGGAAGGACCTTTTGGTTGGCCAGTGCCAGCTCACGCGCACCTTCCTTACCCAGCAGTAGCGCTGGACCAACGCTGGGAATGGGGATGACGGTCGGCCGGTGAAGGAGTGAGCCGAGGGCATCCACATAATCGCGATTGAGCACCGGGGTGGGAGAGACCGCGTTGATGGCACCGCTCCAGGCAGGGTCGAGGGCGGCGCGGACGAACATATCTGAGAGATCATCCTGCGCAACCCAGCTATTCCACATGCTGCCCTTGCCAAATGCACCGCCTAGGCCAGTAGAAAACAGCGCCCGCAGCAGCGGCAGGATTCCCGCGTTGGCAGATTGCACGATGCCGGTGCGCAGGTTCACTACTCGTTTCCCGGCCTCACGTGCCGGCGCGCAAGCATCCTCCCACGCCGTCACGACATCGGCCAAAAAGCCCTCACCGCGCTCCGAGCCTTCGGTCAGTTCTTCATCGCCCCGGTCCGGGCCGTAGATACCGATAGCGGAAGAACAGACCATCGCAGTCACGGAGGGAGTCTCGGCCGCCAGCTGCGCCAGCAGGTGAGTAGGGCCTACACGTGAATCCCGAATAGCTTCCTTGTGCGCGGTATTAAAGCGCCCGAAAATCGGCTCGCCGGCCAGGTGGATGAGGATATCAACGCCGTCCAGCAAATCTTTGGCGGGCACAGTAGGCCGCCACAGGCGCTCGCCGACACCTGGTTTAGAGCGCACGAGCGGAATGACGGTGTGGCCCAAGGTGCCGAGCTGTGCGGCCACAGCAGTGCCTATCGTGCCGTGCGTACCAGTTATTGCTATTGTGCGGGGCTCGGCGTTGAGAGCACCCAGCCGCTGAGCAAAGCGAAAATCCTCAATGAGCTGCTGCTGCCGGTAGGCAAAAATCGATTCCACTGCCCCCGTGGGGATGCGGGTGTCCACCTTGTCGGTGATGAGTGTGCCCTCTGGGTGGTCTTCAAAGACGTGTTCGTGGCGCCAATTGGCCAGCGAACGGAAGGGGGCATTGATGCAGACATCAGCGAAAGAACGCCGCGGCTGGTACCTACTCAAATCATGCCGGGCGACCCATTTCAAACCACCAGGAAACCCCAAGATAGAAGTCCCATCAGCTAATGACTCAGCCTGCTGCAGGGGAGTCATGAAACCGAAAGGCGCGGTGAGGCGCGCGAGCGCTCCCGGGCGGGTGTGCCATTGCCAAACCTCTTCGCGCGGGGCTGGAACAACGTGCTGGGTAGTAAAACTCACTGTCTAGGGACCTGCCTCAAAAGATTCGGGGTGCGAGGGCGTACACAGCACGCCTGAAGAGTGCTATGGTTAGTGCTGGCTTTCAAGCATAGACAAGTCCTTTTAACCATTGTCCGACATCCTTTAAAGACCGCACCGTGAGGCGGGGAAGGAGGTCACGATGAGTGAAACCGGCACCCACGCGGAGTCCAACGAGCTGTTGAGCTCGAAAGACGTCGCGCGCACTGTCGCACGCATCGCGCACCAGATCATTGAAAAGACAGCGCTAGATTCGAGTGATTCCGCTCGAGTCCTGCTCTTAGGCATTCCCTCTGGTGGCGTGCCGTTGGCGCAGCGCCTTGCCGAAAAAATTGAGGAATTCTCCGGGGTGGAGGTTCCTTGGGGCTCCCTAGACATCACGCTGTACCGCGATGATCTCTATGCCCGCCCGCACCGTGCATTGCAGCCTACGACGGTGCCCGACGGCGGCATTAACGGCGCCACCGTGATTCTTGTCGACGACGTCTTATACTCCGGCCGCACTATCCGTGCCGCACTCGATGCCCTCGCGGACATCGGCCGTCCCGACATCATCCAACTCGCAGTCCTCGTGGACCGTGGACACCGCCAGGTCCCCATCCGTGCTGATTACGTGGGCAAGAACATTCCCACCGCGCGCGACGAGGACGTCACCGTGTACAACGCTGATATCGATGGCCGCGATGCCGTCGTTCTCACCCGCTTCACTGCACAGCCCGGCAAGGAGGCATAAATGAAGCACCTCATTAATATCGCCGACCACAGCGCCGAGGAGATCCTTGGGCTGATGGATGAGGCCGACCGTTTCCGGGAAGCCCTCGAAGGCCGCGAAGTCAAGAAGCTGCCCACGCTGCGCGGGCGCACCGTTTTCACCTTGTTCTATGAAAACTCCACCCGCACCCGTTCTTCTTTCGAAACGGCGGGTAAGTGGATGTCGGCTGATGTCATCAACCTCTCCGCGTCGACGTCTTCGGTCAAGAAGGGCGAGTCCCTCAAGGACACCGGGTTGACTTTGACGTCGATCGGCGCAGATGCCATCATCATGCGCCACCCTTCCTCGGGTGCTGCGCAGCAGCTCGCCGGCTGGGTGGCACCTGAAGGGCAGGGGCCGAGCGTCATCAACGCCGGCGATGGCTCTCACCAGCACCCCACGCAGGCGCTTCTCGACGCCGTCACGATGCGCCAGCGCCTGCACCTAGGAGCGGATCGCTCCGCTGCAGGCACGGGCTTCGAGGGACTGAAAGTCACCATCGTTGGTGATTGCCAGCACTCCCGCGTCGTGCGCTCCAACGTGGACCTGTTGTCCACCCTGGGAGCCGAGGTCACGCTCGTCGCTCCGCCGACGCTGTTGCCTTTCGGCGTCGACACTTGGCCGGCGCGGGTCTCCCATGACTTCGACGCCGAGGTGCCGGAGGCGGACGTCGTCATGATGCTGCGCGTTCAGGCAGAGCGCATGAACGGTGGCTTTTTCCCCTCGCACCGCGAATACGCCTCCCTCTACGGGCTGTCCAAAGACCGCGCCGCGGCCATGAAGAAGGATGCCATCATCATGCACCCAGGCCCCATGGTTCGTGGCATGGAGATCAACTATGCCGTGGCTGACTTTGACAACACCGCAGTGCTCCAGCAGGTCAACAACGGTGTCCATGTGCGCATGGCCACCCTCTTTACGCTGCTGACGAACGGCGAGAACGCCGGTATCTAAATCGAGTTATCTCACATACCAACGAGGAGAGCTTTTCAGAAACCATGACTATTTATCCAGACACCGGCGTGCTCTCGGCTCCTGCGGCGGGCACCTTGCTCATCACCAACGTCCGCCCTTATGGCGAGGGCGAGCCCACGAGCCTCCTGATCAAGGATGGCGTTATCGAGGCCATCGGCACTGCCGCCGATGCCGGGGACGCCAGGGACGCCGGGGCCGTGACCCCGGCAGTTGAGGTGGACCGCACTATCGACGGTGGCGGCAACGTGCTGCTGCCGGGGTTGGTGGACATGCACGTTCACCTGCGTGAGCCGGGCCGCGAGGACACCGAGACCATCGAAACCGGCTCGCGCGCTGCCGCCAAGGGCGGCTTTACCGCCGTGTTCACCATGGCCAACACCTCACCGGTGACGGACCAGCCCATCATCGCCGAGTCCGTCTGGGCTAAGGGCCAGGCACATGGCCTGTGCGACGTCCATCCAGTCGGCTCCATCACGAAGGGCCTCGAGGGCAAGACCCTGACCGAGCTTGGCATGATGGCCCGCTCAGACGCCAAGGTGCGCATGTTCTCTGACGACGGCAAGTGCGTCCAAGACCCGCAGCTCATGCGCCGTGCCTTGGAGTACGCCAAGGGCCTTGACGTCCTGTTGGCCCAGCACGCAGAAGACCACCGCATGACCGAAGGCGCTAGCGCCCACGAGGGCGAGGTCGCCGCCCGCCTGGGCTTGCGCGGCTGGCCGCGCGTCGCTGAGGAATCCATCGTCGCCCGCGACGCACTGCTCGCGCGTGACTACGGCAACCGCATGCACATCTGCCACGCTTCGACGAAGGGCACCGTGGAGCTGCTCAAGTGGGCCAAGGAACAGGGTATTCCGCTGACCGCCGAGGTGACCCCGCACCACCTGCTGCTGACCGATGACAAGCTGGTGACCTACGACGGCGTCTACCGCGTCAACCCACCGTTGCGCGAGGAATCCGACGCCCTGGCCCTGCGCCAGGCCTTGCTTGACGGGCTTATCGACGTCGTGGCCACAGACCACGCTCCGCACGGCAGCGAAGACAAGTGTGTCGAGTTCGAGCACGCTAAGCCGGGCATGCTGGGACTGGAATCCTCCCTTGCGGTCATCGCCAAGCTCTTCGTCGCCACCGGCCTGGCCGACTGGCGCTTCGTCGCCCGCGTCATGTCGGAGCGTCCGGCAGAGATTACTCGCCTGCCTGGTCATGGCCGCCCGATTGCGGTGGGCGAGCCAGCCAACCTCACCATCGTCGATCCCAAGCACAAGTGGGTATCGGATTCCACGCGTCTGGCTTCGAAGTCGGAGAACAACCCCTATGAGGGGGAGGAATTCGGTGCACGCGTGGCCTACACCATCCTGCGTGGCGCGGTGACCTACGACCTAGCGGCTGAAAGCGCCAGCGAGGCGGCCAAGTAATCGGGATAATCGACAATCAGAGTTGCTCGACACTTAAGTAACCAACGCACGTCCCCAAAACAACCAACCCTTCACCGAGAAAATTCACTGAAAGGTTCAACACACAGTGACTTCCACTACCACCACCCCCGCCATCCTGGTCCTCGCTGATGGCCGCACCTTCCGAGGCTTCGGCTTCGGCGCCACCGGTACGACTCTGGGCGAGGCCGTCTTCACCACCGCCATGACGGGCTACCAGGAGACCATGACGGACCCGTCTTACCACCGCCAGATCGTCGTCGCCTCTGCGCCGCAGATTGGCAATACGGGCTGGAACGATGAGGACAACGAGTCCCATGACGACAAGATCTGGGTTGCCGGCCTAGTTATCCGTGATCTGGCCCGCCGCGTTTCCAACTGGCGTGCCGCCCGCTCCCTGCCGGAGGAGATGGAGAAGCAGGGAATCATCGGTATTGGGGGAATCGATACCCGCACTTTGGTGCGCCACCTGCGCAATCACGGCTCCATCAAGGCAGGTATCTTTTCCGGAGAGGCCGCTGAGCGGGACGTCGAGGAGCTCGTCTCTGAGGTCAAGAACCAACCTTCCATGGCCGGCCTTGACCTGTCCGAAGAAGTCTCGACCGATGAGGTCTATACCTTCCCAGCCGTAGGGGAGAAGCGCTTTACCGTCGTGGCCTATGACATGGGAGTCAAGACCGCCACCCCGAAGCACTTTGCCGAGCGCGGCATCGAGACCATCGTGGTTCCCGCCAACACCCCGTTCGAGACGATCAAGCAGTACAACCCAGACGGCGTGTTTGTCTCCAACGGTCCGGGCGACCCGGCTACCGCTGACACCATGGTCGGCATCGTGCGCGACATCCTTGCTGCCAAGTACCCCTTCTTCGGCATCTGCTTTGGCAACCAGATCCTCGGCCGTGCGCTGGGTATGGACACCTACAAGCTGAAGTTCGGCCACCGCGGCATCAACGTTCCGGTGCGCAACCAGCTGACCGGAAAGATCGATATCACCTCCCAGAACCACGGGTTTGCTTTGGCCAGCCCCTCGGGCAAGGAAGACCCGGCCGGCGAGGAATTCGATACCGACTTCGGCCCGGCAGTGGTCTCCCACACCTGCCTCAACGACAACACCATCGAAGGTGTTGCGCTCAAGGATGGCATGGCGTACTCCGTGCAGTACCACCCTGAGTCCGCCGCCGGCCCACACGATGCCAACCCGCTCTTTGACCAGTTCATCGAGCTCATGACTGAAAAGTCCCCGAACAAGTAGAACGCAACCAGGAAAAGGAAGAAGAAACACATGCCAAAGCGCAACGACATCAATCACGTCCTGGTTATCGGCTCCGGTCCGATTGTTATTGGTCAGGCCTGCGAGTTCGACTACTCCGGCACCCAAGCCTGCCGCGTGCTCAAGGAGGAAGGCCTGCGCGTCACGCTGGTTAACTCCAACCCGGCAACGATCATGACGGACCCGGAGTTCGCCGACCACACCTATGTGGAGCCCATCGAGCCCGAGTTCATCGAGAAGATCTTCCAGAAGGAAAAGGAAGAGGGCAACCCCATCGACGCCGTGCTGGCAACCCTGGGCGGCCAGACCGCTCTGAACGCCGCGGTACAGTTGGACCGGCTGGGCATCCTCAAGAAGTACGATATCGAGCTCATCGGTGCTGATATCGACGCCATTGAGCGCGGCGAGGATCGTCAGAAATTCAAGGACATCGTGGCCTCCATCGGTGGCGAATCCGCGCGCTCCCGTGTTTGCCACACGATGGAGGAGGTCCACGAGACCGTTTCCGAGCTTGGCCTCCCGGTCGTTGTACGCCCATCGTTTACCATGGGCGGCTTGGGCTCCGGCCTGGCCTTTAACGAAGAGGACCTTGAGCGCATTGCCGGCGGTGGCTTGGCTGCCTCACCGGAGGCGAACGTCCTCATCGAGGAGTCCATCCTGGGCTGGAAGGAGTTCGAGCTCGAGCTCATGCGTGACGGCGACGATAACGTTGTGGTCATCGCTTCCATCGAGAACGTCGACGCCCTCGGCGTCCACACCGGTGACTCCGTGACCGTGGCCCCGGCATTGACCCTCACGGACCGCGAGTACCAGAAGATGCGCGACCAGGGTATCGCCATCATCCGCGAGGTCGGCGTCGACACCGGCGGCTGCAATATCCAGTTCGCTGTAAACCCGGATGACGGCCGCATCATCACCATTGAGATGAACCCGCGCGTGTCCCGCTCCTCCGCGCTGGCCTCTAAGGCCACCGGTTTCCCGATTGCCAAGCTGGCAGCCAAGCTGGCGATTGGCTACACCCTGGATGAGGTACGCAACGACATCACTGGCGTGACCCCGGCGGCCTTCGAGCCGACTCTGGACTACGTCATCGTCAAGGCCCCGCGCTTTGCTTTTGAGAAGTTCCCGGGCGCCGATGACACTCTGACCACCACGATGAAGTCTGTGGGCGAGGCCATGGGTATCGGCCGCAACTATATTTCCGGCCTGAACAAGGTCATGCGCTCGCTGGAGGGCAAGCCTTCTGGTTTCTGGACCAAGCCGGATGAGTACTTCGCTGGGGAGCGCGCAACGGACGTGGAGGCCGTTCTCAAGGACCTGGAGCGTCCGACCGAGGGCCGCATCTACGATGTCGAGCTGGCTCTGCGCCTCGGTGCCACGGTGGAGCAGTTGCACGAGCACTCGCACATCGACCCGTGGTTCCTCGCCGAGCTTGAGGCGCTTGTTGAGTTCCGCGAGGAGCTCGTGAGCGCGCCAGTCCTGGACGCTGAATTACTGCGCCGCGCTAAGGTCTTTGGCCTGTCCGACGCCCAGATCGCGGCTCTTCGCCCAGAGTTCGCCGGTGAGGATGGCGTGCGCTCCTTGCGCTGGTCTTTGGGCATTCGCCCGGTGTACAAGACCGTTGATACTTGTGCGGGTGAGTTTGAAGCCCAGACCCCGTACCACTACAGCTCTTATGAAATGGACCCGAACGCTGAGACCGAGGTGCGCGAGAGCAGCGAGAAGACCAAGGGCAAGGTCATCATCTTAGGCTCCGGCCCGAACCGTATTGGCCAGGGCATCGAGTTTGATTACTCCTGCGTGCACGCCGCCCTGGAGCTTTCCCGTGAGGGCTACGAGACGGTCATGGTTAACTGCAACCCGGAGACGGTGTCGACTGACTATGACACCGCCGACCGTCTCTACTTCGAGCCGCTGACCTTCGAGGATGTCATGGAGGTTTACCACGCGGAGGCCGCTTGTGGTGAAGTTGCCGGCGTCATCGTTCAGCTGGGTGGCCAAACCCCGCTGGGCCTGGCTGAGCGCCTAACGGCTGCCGGCGTTCCGGTCGTGGGAACCTCGGCCGCTGCCATCGACTTGGCCGAGGACCGCGGTGAATTCGGCAAGGTGCTTGCCGAAGCCGAGCTGCCTGCACCGGCCTTCGGCACCGCTACCTCCTTTGAGGAGGCCCGCCAGGTCGCTTCGAATATCGGCTATCCGGTGCTGGTCCGCCCGTCCTACGTGCTGGGTGGCCGCGGCATGGAGATCGTCTACGACGAGGATTCGCTGCGCGATTACATCGAGCGCGCTACCGAGATCACCTCGGATCACCCAGTCTTGGTCGACCGTTTCCTAGATAACGCCATTGAGATCGACGTCGACGCGCTGTGTGACGGCGAGGAGGTCTACCTCGGCGGAGTCATGGAGCACATCGAGGAAGCAGGTATCCACTCCGGTGACTCCTCCTGTGCGCTGCCACCGATGACGCTGGGGCCGGAGGATATTGAGAAGGTGCGGGAGTCGACGCGTCGCCTAGCGCACGGCATCGGCGTCAAGGGCCTGATGAACGTTCAGTACGCCCTGAAGGATGACACTCTCTATGTCATCGAGGCCAACCCGCGTGCCTCCCGTACCGTGCCCTTCGTCTCCAAGGCCACCGGCGTGCCGCTGGCTAAGGCTGCCGCACGCGTCATGCTGGGTGCGTCCATTGCGGAGCTGCGCGAGGAAGGCATCATTCCGTCCACTTACGACGGTGGTTCCCTGCCGCTGGAGCACCCGATTGCGGTCAAGGAAGCCGTGCTGCCGTTTAACCGCTTCCGTCGCCCCGACGGCCAGCTGCTGGATACCTTGCTTTCTCCAGAGATGAAGTCCACCGGCGAGGTGATGGGCTTGGCTGATAACTTCGGTGCCGCCTATGCCAAGGGTGAGATGGCCGCCTTCGGTGAGCTGCCCACCGAGGGCACCGTGTTCGTCTCCGTGGCCAACCGCGATAAGCGCACCCTTATCTTCCCGATTCAGCGCCTGGCCTACATGGGCTACACCATCGTGGCCACTGCCGGTACCGCGCAGATGTTGCGCCGCAACGGCGTCGAGTGCGAGGTGGCCCGGAAGGTCTCGGAAGCTGGGGAGGGTGAGGAGTCCATCGTGGACCAGATCCTCGGCGGCAAGGTCGACCTCATCCTCAACACCCCGGCAGGCTCCGCCGGCGCCCGTCACGATGGCTATGACATCCGCGCCGCTGCGGTATCCGTGGGTGTTCCACTGGTGACCACCGTCCAAGGCGTGACCGCAGCCGTGCAGGGCATCGAAGCCCTGCGCCGCGGAGACCTCAAGGTACGCGCGCTGCAGGAGCTTAAGCATGACCCAGCCAACTAGGAAGACGCCGTCTTTCGGCGAGCGCCTCGTGGCAGCCGGTGCGGAGCGCGGGCGCCTGTGCGTGGGCATCGACCCCCACCCGCACTTGCTGGAGGCCTGGGGCCTGTCGGTTGATGTGGATGGTCTGCGCACGTTTACGCTGCGCTGTGTAGAGGCTTTCGCGGAGACCGCGGCGGTGGTGAAGCCGCAGGTGGCCTTCTTTGAGCGTTTCGGCTCTCGCGGTTTCGCTGTACTCGAGGAGGCCCTGGCGGGCCTTCGAGAGCAGGGCTGTTTGAGCCTAGCGGACGCGAAGCGCGGTGACATCGGTTCCACCATGGCGGGCTACGCACAGGCCTGGCTGGGGGAGGACTCGCCGCTGCGGTCCGATGCTGTGACGGTCTCGCCCTACCTCGGTGTGGGCGCTTTGAGCCCAGTCTTCGACCTAGCGGAGGACACTGGACGCGGGGTCTTCGTCCTTGCGGCGACCTCCAACCCGGAGGCCGTGGCGTTGCAGTCGTTGAGTGTCGACGGCCGCAGCGTGGCGCAACGAGTCGTCGATGAGCTTGCGCAGCGCAATGCGTCTGCGGCTGGGTCAGACAACACCGTGGGTGCTCTCGGCGTGGTCGTGGGCGCGACGGTGGAAGCTCCGCCTGCATTAGACCAATTAAACGGTCCAGTGCTGCTGCCGGGAGTCGGCGCCCAGGGCGCAACGCCCGCGGATGTAAGGCAACTCACCGCAGCGGCACCCAAACTGGGCTTTGCTAACGTCTCCAGGGCTATTCTTTCGCAGGGGCCTAATGCCTCTGAACTGCGGAAAGCCGTGGTGGATACGGCGGCGGAGTTCCGGGACTAATACTCAGACCAGGTAGCGGCGTGCTGGATTAACAGGAGCGCTGTTTACCTGGTATTTTGTTTAAGGCATGTGCGTTGACGTGCAGGAACCTTTAAATGAAAGGGGCCGCGTTGCGTCACCGCGTACAGACCAGTGCTAGGATTGCCAGAAGTCGGTTCGTGGAGGTAGCAAAAGCTATCCCGCGCTGGGGAAATCTTCCCACCGTGAGCCGAGATTCTGGTGCTAGCCATCAGATGACAATGTTCGTACTAATGAAATCGGAGGAAACCCGTGGCCCTTCCCAAGTTGACAGATGAGCAGCGCAAAGAAGCTCTCGCAAAGGCCGCTGAGGCCCGCAAGGCTCGCGCTGAGCTCAAGGCGGCGTTGAAGCGCGGCGAGACCAACCTGCAGGAAGTTCTGGAGAAGGCCGAGACCGACGAGATCATCGGCAAGACCAAGGTCTCCGCTCTCCTCGAGGCTCTGCCGAAGGTTGGCAAGGTCAAGGCCAAGGAAATCATGGAGGACCTGGAGATTGCTCAGACCCGTCGCCTGCGTGGCCTGGGTGACCGTCAGCGCCGCGCCCTGCTCGAGCGTTTCGGCTACGGCGAGTAATTAGCACAATGGCTGACGAAACTGCACGCGGGCGCCTGGTCGTTCTGGCCGGGCCGTCCGCTGTGGGTAAGTCCACTGTGGTTTCGCGCCTGCGTGATGATGTTGACAACCTCTACTTCAGCGTCTCAATGACGACGCGCCAACCCCGCCCCGGCGAGACTGATGGGGTGGATTACTTCTTTGTCTCCCCGGAGGCTTTCCAAGAACATATTGATGCCGGTGACATGCTCGAATGGGCTGAGATCCACGGTGGTTTGCAGCGCTCCGGGACGCCGGCTCAGCCGGTGCAGGAAGCGATGGTGGCCGGCCGTCCGGTGTTGGTGGAGGTTGATCTTGCAGGCGCCCGCAACGTGAAGGCGGCGATGCCGGAGGCGGAAACCGTGTTTCTCGCCCCACCGTCCTGGGAAGTTCTGGTTGAGCGCCTAACTGGGCGCGGGACCGAACCGCAGGATGTCATTGACCGCAGACTGCATACTGCAGAGACGGAACTTGCCGCGCAAAAGGAATTCGACCACATCGTTGTGAATGAAGATCTCGATGAGGCCGTTGCTGCAATTAGTGCTATCCTGCGTGGATAGACCACGATTTTGACCATCTACCAACAGTAAAGGTGCATGTGACCAACGTGACCACACCTGCCAATTCTGAGGCCGTGAAGCCGGAGCCAGTATTCGATCCGCCGACGGGTATTACCGATCCGCCGATTGATGAACTGCTGGGCAAGGTCTCGTCCAAGTACGCTCTGGTGATTTTCGCTGCGAAGCGCGCACGCCAGATCAACAGCTACTACCAGGAACAGGATGAAGGCGTCTTCGAGTTCGTCGGACCACTGGTAACCCCGGAACCGGGTGAGAAGCCGCTGTCCATCGCCCTCCGCGAGATTGACGCGGGCCTGCTGGACCACGAGGAAGGCAACTAGCCTGCTCATCGTGAAGGCAACAAGGCAGCTTCTTAAAGTGCCTTAGCGCCATTCTGAATCTAAACCCACCCAAGTGTCTCTCTAGGCGCTTCGGTGGGTTTGCTGTGTCTTGGGTACTATCGGCCGAGTGAAGGACGTACAGAAAACCCCAGATAGTTCAGAGTTGAGACCTGCGTCGACCAAGCCCGCAGGGGGCCGCCGAATCCTTATCGGCGTGGCAGGCGGCATTGCTGCCTATAAGGCGTGTCACCTTATTCGGGATTTTAAAGAACAGGGCGATGATGTCCGCGTCGTTCCCACGGAGGTCGCATTGAACTTCGTTGGGGCGGCCACCTTCGAAGCTTTGTCAGGACACCCGGTCTCCACAACCGTCTTTGATGCCGTGGATGAGGTCCAACACGTTTCCTTGGGGCAGCAGGCTGATGCAGTCGTCATCGCTCCTGCCACCGCGGATCTTATCGCCCGGTTGGCCTGTGGCCGCGCCGATGATCTTTTGAGCGCTTCCGTGCTGGTTGCTACGTGCCCCGTCATCATTGCCCCCGCCATGCACACGGAGATGTGGCTGAACCCGGCAACCCAGGACAATGTGGCAACGCTCCGCCGGCGCGGTATCACCGTGATGGAGCCGGCGCATGGCCGACTCACCGGCACCGATACGGGTGCCGGCCGCCTGCCGGAACCAGAGCAGATAGCGGAGTTTGCTCGTACGATTATCGCGGGGCATCGCGTGAAGCATGATTGGCAGGGCCGGAAGGTTGTGATCTCTGCCGGAGGTACCCAAGAGAACCTCGATCCAGTGCGGTACCTTGGCAACCGTTCTTCTGGACGCCAGGGTTTTGCCTTGGCGGAGATCGCTGCGCAACGCGGGGCGGATGTCACTATTGTTGCTGGAAACACTGAAGCGCTTCCCATCCCTGCAGGCGCTTCCGTGGTGCGCGTGACATCGACGCGGGATATGCAGGAGGCGATGAATAGCGAAGCTGCCGATGCCGACATCATTATCATGGCCGCGGCTGTTGCCGACTACCGTCCCGCGTCCGTGGCGGATTCGAAGATGAAGAAGGGCGCAGCAGACGAGGACTTGGCCAGCCTTGAGGTCGTGGAGAACCCGGACATACTCAAGGGTCTGGTGCAGCGGCGTGAGAATGGTGAAGTTAAGCGCGAGGCAATCATCGTTGGCTTTGCTGCGGAGACTGGTGATGAGACTACTAGCGTGCTTGAGTATGCCCAGCAGAAGTTTGTGAAGAAGGGCTGTGATGTGCTCATGGCTAATGAGGTCGGAGAGGGCAAGGTCTTTGGCCAAGCCACGAGTGCCGGGTGGATCCTTCGTCGCTCTTCCGACCCAGTGGTGGTTGCCCCGGGCTCAAAGCAAGTTGTGGCCGCACAGATTCTTGATGTGGTGAATGAAATGTTGGAAAAGTAGCGCTCGTTCTTGCAGTTGTAGACCGCTTGGTCTACGATGGGGCGGTGTTAACAGCCGAGGCGTGGGTGAGGCGAAGTCCTGCCCACGGCGCGCGGAATTAGTTTAAGGAAGATTTGTGACTGATAAAGCTGCTCAGGCGGTGCGCCTTTTTACTAGCGAATCCGTGACAGAAGGTCATCCGGATAAGATTTGTGACGCGATCTCAGACGCCATTCTTGACGCCCTCCTGGAGGAAGATCCTGACGCCCACGTCGCTGTGGAGACTCTCGTGACGACGGGCCAAGTCCACGTCGTGGGCGAGGTGCGCACCTCCGGTTATGTTGAAATCCCGCAGATCGTCCGCAAGACCCTTGTAGAGATCGGTTTTACCTCTTCCGATGTGGGCTTTGATGGCCACACCTGTGGCGTCAACGTGGCCATTGGTGAACAGTCCCAGGAGATCGGGGCCGGCGTCGACGCCTCCACAGAGGTGCGTTCGGGGACGTTTGAGGATGATGACCAGTATGGCGCTGGTGATCAGGGCCTCATGTTTGGCTACGCAACGAATGAAACTCCAGAGTTTATGCCGCTGCCGATTTCGACGGCCCACCACCTTTCGCGCCGTCTTACCCACGTCCGCAAGGAAGGTATCGTGCCTTCGCTCCGTCCCGACGGAAAGACTCAGGTCACCTTCGCTTACGACGAAAATGATGTGCCGACGCGCTTGGAGACGGTCGTGATCTCCACGCAGCATGATCCGGATGTGACCCAGGAGTGGTTGGCCGAGCAACTTCGCACCCATGTCGTTGAGTGGGTCGTGAACGATGCTGACTTGGGCCAGTACTACACCGAAGATACTGAGCTTCTCATCAACCCATCCGGCTCCTTCATTCTGGGCGGGCCCATGGGTGATGCGGGCTTGACCGGCCGCAAGATCATCGTGGACACCTACGGTGGCATGGCCCGCCACGGTGGCGGTGCGTTCTCCGGTAAGGACCCAAGCAAGGTGGACCGTTCCGCGGCTTATGCTATGCGCTGGGTGGCTAAGAATATCGTGGCCGCTGGCCTGGCTGACCGTGCCGAGGTGCAGGTTGCCTACGCCATTGGACGTGCAAAGCCGGTCGGTCTGTATGTGGAGACCTTCGGCACTGCCCACGAGGGCTTGAGCGACGCTGACATTCAGGCAGCGGTGAATAAGGTCTTCGACCTGCGCCCGGCCGCGATTATTCGCGAGCTCGACCTGCAGCGTCCAATCTATCGTCAGACTGCAGCCTATGGACACTTCGGGCGTACCGATGTCGATCTGCCGTGGGAGGACACCTCGCGAGCCGACGGCCTGCGTCGCGCCGCCGGCCTGTAGAATCGGGCCCTATGCCCAAGAAGACACCCGCCGCCCAACAACCGGTCGCGCGGGTGTTGCCTTTGTTAGGGGTGGCCCACTTGGACCGAGAATTCGACTACCTCATTGATGAATCGGATTCACAGGCTGCTCAGCCCGGAGTGCGGGTGCGCATCCGCTTCAATGGTCGTCTGGTTGACGCCATCTTGTTGTCGCGGGCTAGCGATTCCGACTATGCGGGTTCGCTTCGTTATATTGATCGCGTCATTTCTCCTTATGCGGTGTACACCCCGACAATGTCAGCGCTCATCGAATCCCTCGCGGCTCGTTATGGCGGCGTGCGCTCCGACATCATTCGCACCGCGATCCCGGCGCGCCACGCCAAGGCCGAAGAAGCAGACGTGGATACGCCGTGGGAGGAACTTGGCACTGCCGAGTATCCGGATCTTTCCGCGTGGTCGGGCTACCAGCACGGGGAGTCCTTCGTAGATTCGATCTTGTCCGGGCACATTGCCCGGGCAGCCTGGCAGATAGCACCCGGGGAAGACTGGGCCGGTGCTTTGGCAGCCCTTGGAACCAGCGTGGCCCTGCAGGGCGGGGGCGTGCTCATGGTCGTCCCCGATCAGCGTGACTTGAATTGCCTAGAGGCGGCGTTTCGCCGTCACGTTTCTGCCAAACAAATCACTGTCCTCGCGCACAGTACTGGGCCCCAGGCCCGTTATCGTCGCTATCTTTCCGCCTTAACTGGTCAAGCACGGATCGTCATCGGTACTCGCTCCGCAGCCTTTGCCCCAGTCAAGGGCCTCAAGCTGGCCGTTGTCCTCAATGACGGCGACGATAATTTGGTGGATAACCTCAAGCCCTATGCCCATTCGAGGGAGGTGCTTAGCACCCGCTCGGCACAGGAAGGCTGCAGCCTTGTCCTCGCCGGCCATGCGCGCACCGCAGAAGCCCAGTTGCTTGTTGAATCGGGGTGGGCCCACGATCTTTTACCTAGCGACACAGCGCTGGAGAAGAGACGCCCCAACATCCTTGCGGTGGGTGCGTACGGGATTAATCTGGCCCGCCACATGCAGGGCGGGACGACGGCTGTCAGCGGCCCGGCATTTCAGGCCACACGTGCGGCGCTCGACCGCGGTGAGCCTGTTCTCGTACAGGTCCCGCGTAAGGGTTATGCGCCGATTTTGGCTTGTGGGCACTGCGCGTCCCCGGCGCGTTGCCGTCATTGCAATGGCCCCTTGGGTCTGCCTTCCGCTGGTGCTTCGAGGGATGAATCGACAGATTCGGCTGCGCTGCCGACGTGCCGGTGGTGTGGGCGCGTTGACGCTCATTATCGGTGCTCCGACTGCGGCTCGCCGCGGCTGCGCGCCATCGTGCTGGGTTCCGAACGCACGGCGGAAGAGATGGGCCGCGCTTTTCCCAATACCAGGGTGATTCAGTCGGGCGGCTCCACAGTCCTCGATGAGATCCCTACGGGTCCCTCGCTGGTTATCGCTACACCGGGCGCGGAACCGCGCATCGCGGAGGGTGGGCACTACGGCGCCGCCCTCTTGGTGGAAACCGGGGCGCTGCTGGGCCGCCAGGATCTGCGAGCCACGGAGGACACTTTGGCCAAGTGGGCGGCTGCTGCGACTCTCGTCGCGCCGGCACGCGACGGCGGTGCGGTGATCGTTGCCGCCGATGAGCAACTGCCACTCGTGGGCTTCTTGAGCCGCTGGGACATGGTGGGAGCTGCAGCAGCGGAATTGCAGGCACGCCGCGAGGTACGCTTTCCACCTGCTGTGCATATGGCGGCCGTCGATGGCGCCGATGCTTCCCTCGATGCGTTTTTGGAGTTGGCGGAACTGCCGGAACATGCGGAGCTTCTCGGGCCCGTCCCGTTGCCGCCGGGAGTGAGCCTGCCAGGTGACTATGACCATGAGCGCGGCGGTGAGCCGCAGCGGCTATTGATTCGTACCCCACTAGGTCCGCGTTCAGAGCTCGGTCAGGCTTTGAGAAAGGCTAATTCCGTGCGCAGTGCACGCAAGGATGTGTTGCCACTGCGCATCACCGTGGACCCAATCAACATCGGTTAAGGGCTGCGTTCTTTTCACCCCTGGCGGGCGCGCGCTGCTGGAGGTGAACTATTCTCGGTAGCCGACACACTGTTTAGCCCTCGAGGAGTACCACTATGACTGTGCGCGAGGTTCGCCTTTATGGCGATCCGGTCCTGACCACCCGTGCCGAGGAAATCACCGAGTTCGGGCCGTCACTGGAACGCTTGGCCCAGGACATGCTGGAAACCATGGAAGATGCTGGGGGAGTCGGATTAGCCGCCAACCAGATTGGTGTGACTAAGCGCATCTTCGTCTTCGATTGCTCACACTTTCAAAGCGGCCTGCGCGGTGCGGTAATCAACCCAGAGTGGGAAGCGGTAGGGGAGGACATGCAGTTAGGAACTGAGGGCTGCCTGTCCATCCCAGGTATTTCGCAGCCCACCGAAAGATTCTCCACGGTGCGTCTGCGGGGCTACGACCCGCAGGGCCGGCCTGTATCGATGCTGGCTTCGGGGCTTATGGCGCGTTGTATACAGCACGAAACAGATCACCTGGATGGTGTCTTGTTCCTCCAGCGCCTGAGCGACGAACTGCGCAAGGAATCTATGAAAACCATCCGCCAAGCGGAGTGGTTTAACTCATAGCCGCGCGTACGCTTTGACGCCAGTGCGGCCCCACATCGATTAAAACTAGAACCCAAGCAACGTGAACTAAGAAAGGCCTGCCTTCACAGTGCGCATTATTTTCGCCGGAACCCCCGAGCCCGCTGTTGTGGCTTTGCAGAAGCTTATCGAGTCCCATCATGAGGTAGCCGCAGTCATCACTCGGCCCGACGCCCGCCGTGGTCGCGGACGCAGCGTCCATCCGAGCCCCGTGAAAGCCTTAGCTGAGGAACACGGCATCGAGGTGCTCACGCCGACCACCCTCAAGCAGGGCACCGAGGACGGCGATGCATTGCGTGCACGGCTAGCAGAGATCGCCCCCGAGTCCATTCCAGTGGTCGCCTACGGAAACCTGATCACCGAGGACCTCTTGAGCCTTCCCAAGCACGGCTGGGTCAACCTTCACTTTTCCCTTCTCCCAGCGTGGCGTGGCGCTGCCCCAGTGCAGGCTGCTATTGCTGCGGGAGATGAGCGAACGGGTGCTACAACCTTCCGGATTGATCGAGGCCTGGACACCGGGGATATCTTGGCCACCATGGAAGAGACAATCCGGCCCACTGATACCGCGGATGACCTGCTGACGCGCTTGGCGTATGCCGGCGGTGATCTGCTCGTCGAGACGATGAATGGTTTGGAAGATGGCAGCATCACCCCGCAGCCGCAGGCGGGTGAGGCCACCTACGCGCACAAGATTTCCACGGAAGACGCCCGAATCGATTGGACCGCGCAGGCCGATGTTGTCGATCGCCATATCCGTGCGCATACTCCAGGGCCGGGCGCGTGGACCCTATTGGGGGAGTCGCGCTTAAAGGTAGGCCCGGTCAGCATCGTGGAGCCAGCAGAACTAGAGGAGTTGCCAGACACCACCGCGTTGACTTCGCTGCAACCGGGCGAAGTACACGTGGCGAAGAAGGAGGTAGTGGTCGGTACCGGAAGCACCCCGGTGCGCCTAGGCCAGATCCAACCGCCCGGCAAAAAGATGATGAATGCCGCCGACTGGGGCCGCGGGCTTTCTAGCCAGGCTTCCCAAGCAGCAGAGGGCAGCCAGGATGAGGTGAAGTTTTCATGAGTGGAGGTTTCCGATCCCGCAGCAAGTCCGGTGATCCGGCAGCTCGCACCGAGCGCGCCGAACAGCAACGCAGCGGTGGACGCAGAACCGCACGTGGCGGTACTAACCGCCAGACTAAAGGAAAGCGAGAGAATCGAGGCGGACAGCGCCAGCACAGCCGCCGGGACCGACAGCCAGCGTCCTTCATGTCCGCAGCGCGGCGCTGCGGAGTGGATGTCCCACGCGCGGTGGCTTTCGAGGTGTTGCAGCGTGTAGAGGCCGATGATGCTTTTGCCAACCTCACGCTGCCAAAGGTAGTAAGTGCGAACAACCTTAGCGGCCGTGATGCAGCCTTCTCGACGGAACTCACCTACGGCACGCTGCGCAGCGAAGGCGTGCTTGATGCGGTTATCGCCGAGTGCGCTTCGCGCGGCCTAGAGGCCATTGCACCTGACGTTCTCATCGCCTTGCGAATGGGCACCTACCAAGTGCTGTACACCCGCGTTGAAGCGCATGCTGCGGTCGATACCACCGTCCGCCTCGTGGAGGCAGCTGGCCACGAAAAGGCCAAGGGCTTTGCCAACGGCATTATGCGCACCATCACCCGCACACCTGCGCAAGGGTGGCTAGACAAGCTTGCTCCAAAGGAAGAGGTCGCGGCTGTGGCCTTCCGCCATGCCCACCCGGAGTGGATTGCCCGCTCTTTCGGACGCGCCTTGGGCCTGCTGGACGCCGCTGGTGAGAGCAAGCTCAACGCCGAACAGACAGCGGAGTTGGAACGCGCACTCGAAGCGGATTCTGAGCGGCCTCTGGTGCATTTGGTAGCGCGGCCCGGCGAAATCTCTGCGGAAGAGCTTGCGCTCATTACCGGTTGTGAGGAAGGGCGTTATTCGCCTTATGCGGTGTATCTTGAGCAGGGTGACCCGGGCTCGCTAGAGCCCGTCCGTCAGAAGTTGGCAGCGGTCCAGGACGAAGGATCACAGCTGATCGCACGCGCAGTGACGGAAGCTGAACTCATCGGCGACGACACCGGACGCTGGTTGGACCTGTGTGCGGGCCCCGGTGGCAAGGCTGCCTTGATGGGTGCCATCGCCCGCATTGAGGGGGCGGAAGTCGATGCCGTAGAAGTCTCTCCGCACCGCGCTACCTTGGTGGAAAAGACCGTGGGAGACCTACCTGTCCGCGTGCATCGGGCGGATGGTCGTGCGCCGGGTCTCGGTGCAGGCTTCGACCGCGTGCTTGTCGACGCCCCCTGTTCCGGCCTGGGTGCGCTCCGTCGCCGCCCAGAGGCTCGCTGGCGCAAGGCCGAGTCCGATATTGCGGAGCTCAACAAACTCCAGAGCGAGCTCCTCGAATCCGCATTAGAGCTCGTTCGTCCCGGTGGTGTTGTGGTGTACTCCACCTGCTCGCCCGATCTGCGAGAGACCCGAGGCATTGTGGATGCGGCCTTGGAGCGCCATGGAGCTGGGACAGAGGCGCGTATCGAGGAGCTGGATGCGCGGGAGGTGCTGCCGGAAATGGGAGACCTCGGCAGCGAGCTCTCCGCCCAAATGTGGCCGCACCGCCACGGAACAGATGCAATGTTTTTCGCCGTCCTCCGCCGAGTAGCGGACTAGCGCCCCGTGAGGGACTAGGCTGAGTGTCATGTCTGCACACTCGTCTGGTCCCATCATTTCCCCATCCATTCTGGCCGCTGATTTCACCCGCTTGGGTGAGGAGGTTCAGGCCGTGGCCAACGCGGATTGGATCCACGTTGACATCATGGATGGTCACTTTGTGCCCAACTTGTCCTTCGGCCCGGATATTACGGCGACGGTGGACGGGATTACCTCGCAGACCCTCGACGTTCACCTCATGATCGAGGAGCCGGAGAAGTGGGTGGAAACCTACGCCAAGGCCGGGGCTGATTGCATCATCTTCCACGTCGAGGCCGTGGCCGATAAGGAAGCGGCCATCGCCTTGGCCCGCAAGATCCGTGACCTAGGGGTGCGCGCGGGCTTCTCCATCAAGCCAGGCACCCCGATTGAGCCCTGGCTGGATGCCTTGGAGCACTTCGACGAGGTTCTCGTCATGTCTGTTGAGCCTGGCTTTGGTGGTCAGAGCTTCATGCCGGATCAGTTGGACAAGGTTCGCACCTTGCGTGCGGCCATTGACGAGCGCGGCCTCGACGTCCTCATCGAAATCGATGGCGGCATTTCTGCCGAGACGATCCGCTCCGCCGCCGAGGCGGGCTGCGATGCCTTCGTGGCGGGATCAGCCATTTACAAGCAGGCGGATAAGGCGGCGGCCATCGAGGAGCTGCGCCGATTGGCTACGCTGTGAACCCACGCCACGATTCTGCTGTCCTTGCGCAAGCGTTACGCCTAGCCATGGAGGCCGGCGAGCAGGTGCGCGGTACAACGAGCCCAAACCCACCGGTGGGAGCAGTCATCCTTGATTCCGCTGGGCAGGTGGTTGGCGTCGGCGCAACCCAGCCCCCGGGCGGACCGCATGCTGAAGTCATGGCGCTGCGCGATGCAGGGGACAAGGCACGCGGTGGAACCGCGGTGGTCACCTTGGAGCCCTGCAATCACACGGGCCGTACTGGTCCCTGCGCGCAGGCGCTTATCGATGCGTCCGTATCCGCTGTCTACTACTTCCACCCGGACCCCACCCCGCAAGCTGGGGGAGGGTCAACCACTCTGCGTCGCGCCGGCATCACCGTGGGACAGCTCTCGGAACCGGCAGAAGGAGCAGATGCGCTGGAGCCGTGGCTGTGCGCCGTTGCACTCGGTCGCCCGCACGTCACGTTGAAGTTCGCACAGAGCCTGGATGGTTTCACCGCCGCAGTGGATGGCAGCAGCCAGTGGATCACGGGGGAGCAGGCCCGCGAGCATGTGCACCGTGACCGAGCTCAGCGCGATGCCATCCTTATCGGAACTGGCACAGCCTTAGCGGATAACCCGTCTTTGACGGCGCGCTGTGCGGATGGTTCCTTGCGCCCGCAGCAACCGCGGCGTGTTGTCATCGGCTCCCGGGATGTGTCTCAAGGAGGACAAACCAACCTTGAGAGACTAGGTTTTGAGCACTATGCCTCTCCACAGGAGGCCCTAGATGAGCTATATGCCACGGGTGCCCGAGATATTCTCGTCGAAGGCGGCGCGGGGCTCGCAACAAGCTTCATGGAGCTAGGTTGTGTCGACCGGATCCAGGCTTATATAGGAAATGTCATCCTCGGTGAAGGCAGGGGTGTTCTCACCAGTGCTGTGTCGTCGAACTTGGCCCGCGCCCAAAGATGGCGGCGTTGCGCGGTTACCGAGCTCGGCGAGGACCTGCTTGTGGAATATCGCAAGGATGAAAAGCTTTGAAAGCTGGGAAACATTGAAAGCTGGCAAGCTTTCAATGGGTAGAAGATTCAATGACTAGAAGATTTAGAGTGTTAAAAAGAAAGGGAAGTGCGGTCTATGTTTACCGGACTCGTTGAGGAGATCGGTCTCGTCGATAGCGTCGAACCGCAGGGTGATGCCGTGCGGTTGGGTATTGCGGCATCTACCGTATTGAATGACGCGCGACTAGGTGATTCCATCGCGGTCAACGGCGTGTGCCTGACCGTGGCTGAGTTAGGAGAAGGGACCTTCATCGCCGATGTCATGAAGGAATCCTTAAACCGTAGCTCTCTCGGCGAGCTCGCGGAGGGCTCGCCGGTTAACCTCGAGCGTGCGGTGCTCCCGACGACGCGTTTGGGCGGCCATATTGTGCAGGGGCACGTCGATGGCACCGGGACCTTGCTGTCCCGCACGCCTTCAGAGCACTGGGAGGTATTGCGCTTTAGTCTGCCGGCTGAGCTGGCGCGCTACGTGGTGGAAAAGGGCTCCATCGCGGTGCAGGGGACCTCCCTGACGGTATCGGCCTTGTCAGATGGGCAGGAAGAGCCCGGTGCGGAAGCCTTCTTTGAAGTCTCACTCATTCCCACCACCCTGCGCGATACCGTCTTTGGTTCCATGAAGCCAGGCGCCCGAGTAAATCTCGAGGTAGACGTGGTTGCCAAGTATGTGGAGAAAATGGTTCACCCTAACGCCCACGGCGCGGGAACAGAGGGATAGAGTTAGTCCTTATGAGCGCTGCAGATTCAGCTTTTAGTTTAGATAGCGTCGACCAAGCCATCGCCGACATCGCGGCCGGCAAGGCAGTCGTCGTCATAGATAATGAGGACCGTGAGAACGAAGGCGACCTCATCTTCGCCGCTGAGCTCGCCACCCCGGAGCTTGTGGCCTTTATGGTGCGCTATAGCTCCGGCTACATTTGCGCGCCGCTGCTCCCGGAAGACTGTGAGCGGTTGAACCTACCTCCAATGCTGGCGGTGAACCAGGACGTGCGCCAGACCGCCTACACCGTGACGGTGGACTTGGCTAACGGCTCGACGGGTATCTCCGCCACCTCGCGCTGCGACACCATTCGGCGCTTGGCTGATCCTTCCTCTGAACCGTCGGAGTTCACACGCCCTGGCCACGTGGTCCCGCTCGCTGCCCGCCCGAATGGTGTGCTCGAACGCGATGGGCATACGGAAGCTGCCATCGACCTGGCCCGGCTGGCCGGTCTGCGCCCTGCCGGCGTGCTGTGTGAAATCGTCTCCGAAGAGGACCCCACGGACATGGCCCGCTCGCCGGAGCTGCGTCGCTTTGCCGACGCTCACGGGCTGACGATGATTTCCATCGAGCAGCTCATCGAGTGGCGTCGTCACAACGAACAACAGGTCCGCCGCGAGGTAGAAACCCGCCTGCCCACCGAGTACGGCGAGTTCCGCGCGGTGGGCTATTCGAGTGACGTCGATAAGCGCGAGCACATCGCCCTCTTCGTTGGTGACGTGGAGAGTTATAGCGGTGCGGAGGATGTGCCCGTTCGTGTCCACTCTGAGTGCCTTACAGGGGACGTCTTTGCCTCTCAGCGCTGTGACTGTGGGCCGCAGCTGCAGGAATCCCTTCGTGCGGTGCAGGAAGCAGGACGCGGGATCGTCATCTACCTGCGCGGACAGGAAGGCCGCGGCATCGGTTTAGTGAATAAACTCAAAGCCTATCGCCTGCAGGACAAGGGAATGGACACCGTTGATGCCAACGTGGAGCAGGGCCTGCCCGAAGATGCCCGCGAGTATTCCGTGGCAGGCCAAATCCTGCGGGATGTAGGCGTGAAGTCCGTGAACCTCTTGACCAATAACCCGCACAAGGGCGAGGGTCTACAGGGCTTTGGCATTGATGCCACCGCACGCACCGCGTTGGCTACCCCCGCGACGGCGGAGAACATCAGCTATCTGCGCACGAAGCGCGACCGGATGGGGCATGATCTGCCACAGGTCGCTGAATGGGACCAGAAGCACTCGTAAGGCATTAAGCCGGAAAATCGAGCTGAAAACTAAAACAAAGGAGCACCCAATGAGCAAGGAAGGCTTGCCAACCCCGAAGAATGTCTCGGGTGAAGGACTCCGCGTCGCGGTTGTCACCGCCACGTGGAACGCCGAGATTTGTGATCAGCTGCATCGTCGCGCACTGGAGACCGCTGAAGCAGCCGGTGCCGTTGTGACCCCGCTGCGCGTTGTGGGCGCTTTGGAGCTCCCCGTAGTGGTCCAGGCCGCGGCGCGCACGCATGACGCCGTGGTGGCACTGGGCTGTGTTGTCCGTGGCGGTACTCCGCACTTTGATTATGTGTGTGATTCCGTCACCCAGGGGCTGACCCGCATCGCGCTCGATGAATCCACTCCGGTGGCTAATGGTGTGCTCACCGTCAACGACTATGATCAAGCAGTTGATCGCGCTGGCTTTGCAGACTCCGCGGAAGATAAAGGTGCAGAGGCCATGCAGGCAGCTTTAGAAACCGTGCACACCTTGCGTACACTGGACGAGTCAAACCTAAAGTAGGCTGCCACGCGCAACCACGGCGCCCTGCATATCAGCACAGAGCCGTGGCCTGCCTCAGCGGAGTGATGAGGAGATGGAAAACTCGATGACGGACCCACAGGTGCCCTTGGGCCATGAAGAGCGGGAACAGTCAGCTCACGCCAATTCGTCCTCGCAATCCTTGCGGCCAGCCGCATCGAGCTCTGCGGGGGGCGCACCGCGCATGAGCGAGGAGCAGTTGTTGGCCTATACCAGCGCTGATCCTTTTGCCCAGACCTCATCCAAGCCTTGGGAATATGAAGCGACGTCGCCTTACCTGCGCAAGGTGGCGATCATCTGGATCATCCTCGTCATGGCAGCGCACTTATTTATGGGCTTCACTGTGGGCTTGTCTTTTACCGGCGCAACGGTGACGACTATTGATAAGTTCGCTTTCCCCGGGGTGGGCGTGGTGATTTCGATCCTGTCGTGGTTGGCATTGACTCGGCCGCGACTCCGCGCGAACTCTGATGGGGTAGAGATCCGCAACATTCTAGGAACCCGCTTCTACCCGTGGCAGGTCATCTACGGCCTATCTTTCCCTGAGGGATCACGCATGGCGCGTATTGAGCTGCCTGACTTCGAATACGTGCCGGTTTGGGCCCTGCAGTCAGGTGATAAGCAGAACGTCATCACCAAGGTCCGCTCTTTCCGTGACCTGGAAGCCCGCTACATGCCGCAGGATGACTAGTGGCTGATCCCTCTGAGTACCGCCCCGCGCCCGGAAGCATCCCCACGGATCCGGGCGTTTATAAGTTCCGCGATGAGAACCGCCGCGTCATCTATGTGGGCAAGGCGAAGAACCTGCGCGCGCGGCTATCAAACTACTTCCAGGACATCACCCAACTGCACCCGCGAACCCGCCAGATGGTTCTGACTGCGGCCTCAGTCGAATGGACTGTGGTGGCCAGCGAGGTGGAAGCACTGCAGCTGGAGTACACGTGGATCAAGCGCTTCGATCCACGTTTCAACGTCATGTACCGCGACGATAAAACCTACCCTATGCTCGCGGTATCTGTGGGGGAGACCGTCCCGCGTGCGTTCTTCTATCGCGGCCCACGCCGCAAAGGAGTGCGTTATTTCGGCCCTTATTCCCATGCCTGGGCGGTGCGCGAATCCCTCGATCTTCTGACTCGAATCTTTCCCATGCGCACGTGCGCCAAGGGTGTGTATAACCGTCACGAGCGCTTAGGACGGCCGTGTCTTTTGGGCTACATCGGCAAGTGCGATGCTCCCTGCATTGGCCGCGTCAGCCCCGAGGAACACCGCGAGACGGTCAACCAGCTCATCAGCTTCATGAATGGCAATACCGCCCCGGTGCGCAAGAGGATAACTAAGCGCATGGAGGAGGCGGCGGAGAACCTAGAGTTCGAGTTGGCAGCACGCCTGCGCGATGACCTCGGCGCGATAGACAAATTGATGGAGCAGCAAGCCGTGGTTCTGTCCGATGGGACGGATGCAGACCTCATCGCGTTTAGCTCCGATGAACTTGAAGCGGCGGTGCAGATTTTCCACGTACGTTCGGGCCGCATCCGCGGTCAGCGTGGTTGGGTGGTCGAGCGCTCTGGTGATCAGGCAACGACAGACGTGGTGGAGGAGGGCCAAGCAGATCCGGGTCTGCCGGCACTGATCCAGAACTTCCTCATCCAGTTCTATTCGGATGCCGTCGAGCGTCAGCGCCAAGAGGCTGCCGAGGACGCCAAGTTGGAGCGCAGGGGAGTGGACCAAGAATCCCATGCTGACACACGGCAGGGTAACGCCATTCCTCGCGAGATTCTGGTCCAAGCCCTTCCAGATGAAGCTGACGAAGTCAAGATTGTTCTCGAGGAGTTGCGAGGCGCCCAGATTGACTTGCGCGTCCCGCAGCGCGGCGACAAGCGCGCACTGATGGAGACCGTCGAGAGGAATGCCAAGGAGCAGCTGAAACAGCACAAGCTCAAGCGCGTGGGCGATCTGACTGCCCGGTCCGCAGCACTTCAGGAGCTGCAGGAGGCGCTAGGCATGGATTCCGCGCCGCTGCGCATTGAGTGTACGGATATCTCGCACATTCAAGGTACCGATGTCGTGGCTTCCTTGGTGGTCTTCGAAGATGGCCTGCCACGCAAGTCTGATTACCGCCGCTACCGCATCAAGGAGGCTGCGGGTGATGGACGCTCCAACGATGTCGGTTCCATCGCTGAGGTGACTCGCCGCCGCTTCAAGCATCACCACGATGACAAGCGAGCGGTTCCGGACGAGGAGCTGGAGAACACTACCTTCGCCGAAGAGATGGTGCACGAAGAGGCGGCGAGCCAGACCAAACGTAGCTCCTACCCACCGCAGCTTTTCATTGTGGATGGAGGCGCACCGCAGGTGGCTGCGGCGCAGGCGGTTTTCGACGAACTCGGCATCGTGGACGTAACCCTCATCGGTCTGGCGAAGCGCCTAGAAGAAGTGTGGGTTCCGGGTGATGATGAACCGGTGATTTTGCCCCGCAATTCTCAGGCGCTCTTCTTGCTCCAGCACCTCCGTGATGAAGCCCACCGTGTCGCCATTTCCTATCACCGCCAGCAGCGCTCGAAGCGTATGCGCTCATCGGTTCTTGATGCCGTTCCGGGCTTGGGGCCCCAGCGTCGTACTGACCTGGTCAAGCACTTCGGTTCGGTGAAGAAGCTCAAAGAAGCCAGCGTGGAAGAGATTGCTGAGGTCAAGGGTTTCGGGCCGAAGTTAGCGCAAACAGTATTTGATCATCTTCACGCTTCCTAAGAAGGCTTGGCTGTCGAGATAATTCCCACCGAGGACTCTGAATAGGTGGTAAGAATGGAAGCCATGACGCTGTTTGATTCCCCACCCATTTTGATCACCGGCATGTCAGGCGGTGGCCTGACGTCGGCGGCTAAAGTGCTGGAGGATAAAGGCTATTACGTAGCCCACAACATTCCCCCCAAGGCAATCGTTGACCTACTCAAGTTGTGCGCGAGCCCGGAATCCCCGGTTTCTAAAATTGCCGCGGTGACCGATGTGCGCTCCCGCTTGTTCCCGGGTTCCTTGGCAGAAACTCTTGATGAACTCGAGCAGTTAGACATGAAACCGACACTGCTTTTCCTCGACGCGCGGGATGATGTGCTCATTCGCCGCTTCGATTCAGTTCGTCGTACGCACCCGCTGCAGGACGGGGAAACCCTCAAGGCGGGCATTCAGCGCGAGCGCGCAGCAGTACAGTCCATCCGTGACCGCGCGGATATCATCATTGATACGACCAATCTGTCTGTCCACGACCTGCGCCGCGCGATCGAGGCCTCTTTCGGCGAGATGGGTCATGAGCTACAGCACGTCACGTTAGAGTCCTTCGGCTTCAAGCATGGCTCCCCGCGTGACGCAGATCTTGTCGTCGATGTCCGCTTCCTTCCCAATCCTTATTGGGTGCCTGAATTGCGGGGATACCGCGGTACTGATGAACCGGTCGCAGACTACGTCCTCTCCCAGGACGCCGCTGAACCCTTCATTGATCACTTCATCACCATGCTTGACTCGATGCTTTCCGGCTACCGGCACGAGGGCAAGAACTTCATTACCGTAGGCATCGGGTGCACCGGTGGGCATCACCGATCTGTGGCCGTTACGGAGGAGATTGCTCGCCGTCTCAGGGAGCGCGGGGATCTGGATGTGAGCACACTGCACCGTGACATCGCCCGGGATTAGGTGCGATAAGATAAAAATTCATTCCCTACCCTTGGATGACCGAAAGCTAATATTTCCGTGACGTCTCTCCCTACCCACATGGCTAGCCTGGGCGGTGGCCATGGTCTTTATCAAACCCTTTTGGCTGCGCGCCGCACCGGCGCGGAGGCGATCTCTGCCATCGTCACTGTGGCTGATGACGGCGGTTCTTCCGGACGGCTGCGCCGCGAGATGGACATTATTCCGCCGGGTGATTTGCGCATGGCGCTCGCCGCGTTGTCGAGTGACTCAGAGGAGGGCCAGATGTGGGCCTCAACGCTGCAGCACCGCTTCCAAAGCACCGGCGCCATGGCCGGCCACGCGGTGGGTAATCTCCTCATTGCCGGACTCACTGAGGTCTTGGGGGACTTCCAAGCGGCGCTTGACGCGGTGGGACGGCTAACGCAGTCTGCGGGCCGCGTGCTGCCGGCTGTGAATCTGCCGCTCGATATCGAAGCCGACGTGGCCGGGCTTGACGACGATCCCCGCATCATGCGCTCTGTCCGCGGCCAAGTCGCCGTGGCGTCCACCGTGGGGCAGGTTCGCCGCGTCCGGATCATCCCGGAGAAGCCACAGGCCAATCCGGAAACCATCGCGGCCCTGCGCGATGCGGACCTCATCACCTTGGGCCCGGGATCGTGGTTTAGCTCGGTGCTTCCACACGTCCTCGTACCGGAGATTGTCAACGCAATTACGTCCTCGGATGCGCTTCGCGTTGTGGTACTTAACCTTTCCGCGGAACCAGGGGAGACCCAGGGCTTTTCAGCTGAGCGCCACCTGCACGTCTTAGCGCAGCATGCGCCAAACCTGCGGGTAGACAAAGTAATCGTCGATGGTTCTGGTCTTCCGAATGAGTCGGAGCGAGTTTTCGTGCAGCGTGCGGCCAGCGTGCTCGGTGCTACGGCGGTCTTCCGCGATGTGTGCCAGAGCGATGAGAACGGACATTCTCTCAACAAGCATTGCCCAGACAAGCTCGCGCAGGTACTGACTGAGCTTTATACCGACTATGCCGCTCAGCGCGATTCTTCAG
This sequence comes from Corynebacterium sp. HMSC062A03, assembly GCF_001811145.1. Lineage (NCBI taxonomy): Bacteria > Bacillati > Actinomycetota > Actinomycetes > Mycobacteriales > Corynebacteriaceae > Corynebacterium > Corynebacterium sp. HMSC062A03. Next base: position 105,652 of record NZ_KV803645.1, read on the forward strand.
CGGGTGCCCCGGGCACTCACCGCGGCTAAGTGCACGATAGACTAAGTGGCATTCATCGCTCACCGCAGCGTCGCTGCGCTTCACAGGCGCGGTGGTGCGTGCTGTGTATGCACGAGCTCAAGGCCCTTCTAGGGCCAGTTGCACCACTGCTGCTTTCTGCGGTGAGTTACATCAAGAGTTGAAAGGGGAGGCACGAGGTGTCTGCGTCATTGACCGATCAGGTCAAGGAGGAACTTACGGCGGTGTCCGTACCGCGCCAGTCCGCTCGTGCGGCGGAGGTTGCCGCGATCCTCAGGTTCGCCGGCGAGCTCCACATCACCGGAGATAGGGTGATGTACGAGGTCGAATTGGAATCGAAGAGCGTAGCCACTCGCTTGGTCACCGCACTCGACGAGTTGTATTCGATTTCTGCGAGCACCCACGTAGCCGGCCTCGCCGCATCCTCTAAAAAGAGCAGAGTGCAGGTGCGAATCACTACCGGGGCCAAGGAGTTGACTAGGCGCCTGGGGTTGGTGACCCGCTCGGGTCACCCAGTCGTGGGCCTGCCACCGCAAGTAATCTCCGGCTCTGTTGCGGCTAATGAAGCAGCTTGGCGCGGCGCGTTTTTGGCGCAAGGTTCGCTAACCGAGCCGGGCCGGTCTTCAGCGCTGGAGGTGACCTGTCCTTGCCAGGAGGCAGCACTCGCTCTCGTAGGCTGCGCGCGTCGTTTGGGTGTAGCGGCGAAAACTAAGGAGACCCGCGGGGCCGATCGCGTCGTGGTGCGTGATGGCGATGCCATTGGTGCGTTGCTGACCAGAATGGGGGCCCAAGAGACTCGACTGACGTGGGAGAAGAAACGTATCCAACGCGAAGCCCATGACACCTCCCGCCGCCTAGACAACTTCGATGACGCCAACTTACGCCGTTCTGCCCGTGCGGCAGTTACAGCTGCGGCTCGCGTCGAACGCGCCATGGTTATCTTGGGCGATGACGTCCCGGAACATCTCGCGGACGCCGGCCGCCTACGCGTGCAGCACCGCGAAGCTTCCTTGGAAGAGCTCGGACGCTTGGCTGATCCGCCGATGACCAAGGACGCGGTGGCTGGGCGTATTCGCCGCCTGCTTTCTATGGCAGATAAGCGCGCGAAGGAACTTGGTGTGCCGGATACGACGAAGGCAGTGACAGAGGAACTTTTTGAGGAATCCTAGTCTCTCGTTTTAGCCCCAGACGCAGTCGAATGTTGTGCCCGTTCGGGCACCATCGCGACCGTCTGGGGCAATTTTTTGACTATCGATGGTGAATTTATGACCGGCGATAACCGGTTTATTTTTGGATTCACCCGCTCTTTTTTGCTTTAGTGAGATATCCCACCTTGCCCTCTTTAGGGCCAACACAATCCCACATAAACGGGCATATCTGCAGGTGTGTGCGTTTGGGGGATTGTCTTAAGTAACTAGCGGTCCATCTAGTGTACGCCCCTTTGCCCTTTCGTGCGAGCATCTTGGTTGGGAACCTGAATGCGCACTGCAGGATGCAAAATCCGTGGGTACTATCGGCCGTGTTGGGAAAACCACCGAGCACGTCACGGAAGTGGCAGGGCAACGGTGCCGCAAGAACGGTCCACCGCACTGCCTATAAAGACAAAGTCTCGGAAGCCCCCACAATTGAACTTCACTCGATTATCTGAGGAGACATTACAGTGACCATTCGCGTAGGTATCAACGGATTTGGCCGCATCGGCCGCAACTTCTTCCGTGCAGTCGCACAGGGCAACAACGACCTCGAGGTCGTCGCAGTTAACGACCTGACGGACAACGCAACCCTGGCCAACCTGCTCAAGTACGACTCGGTTCTGGGCCGCTTCGACGGTGAGATCGAGCACGACGACGAGTCCATCACTGTCAACGGTCACAAGATTGCAGTCTCCGCAGAGCGCGATCCGAAGAACCTGAACTGGGGCGAGTACAACGTCGACATCGTCATCGAGTCCACCGGTTTCTTCACCGATGGTGAGGCTGCCAAGGCTCACATCGAGGCCGGCGCCAAGAAGGTCATCATCTCTGCACCGGGCAAGAACGTTGACGCAACCTTCGTCTACGGCGTTAACTCCGATGAGTACGACGCTGAGAAGCACAATGTCATCTCCGCCGCATCCTGCACCACCAACTGCCTGGCACCGATGGCCAAGGTCCTGCACGAGAAGTTCGGCATCGAGAAGGGCCTGATGACCACCATCCACGCCTACACCGGTGACCAGCGCATCCAGGACGCTCCGCACCGCGACCTGCGCCGCGCCCGCGCCGCAGCCGTCAACATGGTTCCGACTTCCACTGGTGCAGCAAAGGCTGTCTCTCTGGTTCTGCCGGAGCTGGAGGGCAAGCTGGACGGTTACGCAATGCGCGTTCCTACCATCACCGGTTCCGCTACCGACCTGACCTTCCAGGCATCCCGCGACGTCACCGCTGAGGAAATCAACGCTGCTATCAAGGAAGCCGCCACTGGCGAGTTCGGCGAGACCCTGGGCTACACCGAGGACCCGATCGTCTCCACCGACATCATCACCGATTCCCACGGCTGCATCTTCGATGCTGGCATGACCAAGGTTTCCAACGGAAACTTCGTCAAGGTCCTCGGCTGGTACGACAACGAGTGGGGCTACACCAGCCAGCTTGTGCGCACCACCTCCCTGGTTGCCTCTAAGCTCTAAAGCTTCGCCCTCTGAAATGAGCACAGTGAAGCAAGCTGTGATTGCCTGCGGAAGCACCGCGGGCTAGATACCGGCCCACGCGCCGCGCCTACTATCTCTGAATATGTGGCGTGCGCTGGGCCGGTAGTCGTCTTTAAGGAACGAGTACGCGCTTTCACGCACATCGCGAATCAGGTTCCGGCACACTTTCTAATTGAATAGCATTAACCTTTAGCTTGAGTACCCACCTTTAAGGAGAACACAATGGCTTTCAAGACTTTGGACGATCTGCTCGCAGAAGGCGTTTCCGGCCGCCACGTCCTTGTTCGTTCTGACTTCAATGTCCCGCTTGATGATGAAGGAAACATCACCGACTCTGGCCGCATCACCGCCTCGCTGCCGACTATCAAGGCGCTCATTGAGGGGGGAGCGAAGGTCATTCTGTCGGCACACTTGGGGCGTCCGAAGGGCGAAGTAAACCCGAAGTACTCCCTCGCGCCAGTCGCAGAGGCTCTCTCCGAGGCGCTGGATCAGTACGTTGCCCTTGCCGGCGACGTCAGCGGTGAAGACGCTCACGAGCGCGCCAACGGCCTCAACGATGGCGATGTTCTCCTCCTGGAGAATGTTCGCTTTGATCCGCGCGAGACCTCCAAGGATGAGGCTGAGCGCGGCGCCTTCGCCGATGAACTCGTCGCCCTGGCTGCGGACAACGGTGCCTTCGTCTCCGATGGTTTCGGTGTTGTTCACCGCGCACAGGCCTCTGTGTACGACGTCGCCAAGCGCCTGCCAGCATACGCCGGCAAGCTGGTGCAGAAGGAAGTGGAAACCCTGGCTGCGGTAGCAGAGAAGCCAGAGCACCCGTACGTGGTCGTTCTGGGCGGCGCCAAGGTTTCCGACAAGCTCGGTGTGATCGAAGCGCTTGCCGGCAAGGCCGACAAGGTGATCATTGGCGGCGGCATGTGCTACACCCTTTTGGCTGCGCAGGGCTACAACGTCCAGAACTCCTTGCTGCAAGAAGACCAGATTGACAACTGCAAGGAGCTGCTCGAGCGCTTCGGTGAAAAGATTGTCCTGCCGGTCGACCTCGTTGCTGCAACCGAGTTCGATGCTCAGGCAGAGAACAAGGTCGTCGCCCTGGACGGTATTCCGGAGGGTTGGCAGTCTCTCGACATCGGCCCGGAGTCGGTGAAGGAGTTCGACGAGGTCATCGCTTCTTCCAAGACCGTCTTCTGGAACGGCCCAATGGGTGTCTTTGAGATGGAGGCCTTCTCCAAGGGCACCGCCGGTGTGGCACAGTCGATCATCGACGCCACCGCTAAGAACGGTTCCTTCACCGTCGTTGGCGGCGGTGACTCCGCAGCTTCCGTCCGCCTGCTCGGCCTCGATGAAGATGGCTTCTCTCACATCTCTACCGGTGGTGGCGCTTCCCTCGAGTTCCTTGAAGGCAAGGAGCTGCCGGGCGTCAAGGTCCTGGAAGCCTAAGCACTTAAACCGTCAACTCAGTCTGATTTAGAAAGGCTAATCATGGCACGTACCCCGCTTATCGCAGGTAACTGGAAGATGAACCTCGACCACAAGGAAGCTATTGGTTCCTTGCAGAAGTTCGCATTCTCTCTGCCGAAGGAATACTACGAGAAGGTTGACGTGGCGTTCATGGTCCCGTTCACCGACATCCGCACTGTGCAAACGCTGGTCGACGGCGACGACTTGCAGTTCACCTACGGCGCACAGGACATCTCCAAGCATGAGTCCGGCGCATACACCGGTGAGGTGTCCGGCAAAATGCTCTCCGCCCTGGGATGCTCCTGGGCAGTCGTTGGCCACTCCGAGCGCCGTCAGTACCACGGTGAGACCGACCAGCTGGTTGCTGAGAAGGCCGCTGCAGCTCTGACTAACGGCATCAGCCCTATTGTCTGCGTGGGCGAGCCGCTCAACGTGCGCGAGGCAGGCACCCACGTGGATTACGTGGTCACCCAAACCCGCAACTCCCTGCAAGGCCTTTCTGGCGAGGACCTCTCCAAGACCGTCATCGCGTATGAACCGGTCTGGGCAATCGGTACTGGTAAGGTTGCTTCCGCTGAGGACGCGCAGGAAGTGTGCGCCGCTATTCGCGAGCTCGTCCGTGAACTGGGCGGCGATGAGGTGGCCGAGGGGATCCGCATTCTCTACGGTGGCTCCGTCAAGGTGGATTCCATCGCGGAGATCGTAGGCAAGCCGGACGTCGACGGCGGCCTGGTTGGCGGTGCTTCTCTCAAGGGCGAGGAGTTTGCCAAGCTGGCGGCTAACGCTGCCCAGGGTGCATAGCCCTCATACCAGCTAGCATAACGCTCATGAGCCGTGGCGGGTCGGAATGGTATCTGGCCCGCCACGTGGTGTATTATCGGAGATTATTGCGCCCGCTCTTGGCGCCCTCTTCTCCGTGGGCTGACGGCATAGGCTGTCACCACCACATAAAATGAACGAACGCGTAAAACAAGGAACTATTTCATGATCTTGGCACTGGAAATCATCCTCGTGATTGCCGCAATCCTGATGTCTGTCTTCGTGCTGCTGCACAAAGGTAAGGGCGGCGGTCTTTCCAGTCTCTTTGGTGGCGGTGTGCAGTCCAACTTGTCTGGTTCCACCGTGGTTGAAAAGAACCTCGACCGTTATACCGTGGTCATGGTGGTCATCTGGCTCGCTTGCATCGTAGCCCTAAACCTGCTGCAGGCATATAGCAGCTAAAACCGCCAGCTGGTCTACGGCCACAACAACGCAGAACGCCGCGTGCTTCCTCTCATGGAGGAGGGAACGCGGCGTTCTTTTTTCCTAGGCTTCAAGCGACCGGGGAACCGTGGCGCTAAAGCTGCTGTGCGGCGTCTTCACTTACGAAAAGTAGAGTCTCTTCGGTGCCCCGCGCACCTGCGGCAGGCCAATCCTCAGCCGCGGCCCCGGCTACGAGATGGGACGCAGCTTCGGCCTTCTCCTCACCGGAGACAAGGAACCAAATACGTTGAGAGCGATTGATAGCGGGGTAGGTCAGCGTGACACGCTCCGACGGGGGCTTAGGGGAATCATGGACAGCAAATGCATAGTCCGTATCCTCATAGACTGCCTCCGAGCGCGGGAAAAGAGAGTTGATGTGGCCCTCATGTCCCATGCCCAAGAGGTGAATGTCGAAGCCCTCCGGCGCAAAATCACGAATCTCGCCTTCATAGGCTTGGGCGGCGTGCTCCATGGATACCGCACCCAAGTCATAACCATGAATGTGCGGTTCTGGAATACCGACCTTGCTGAGAAGAGCCTCGCGAGCTTGTCCCTCGTTGGAATCCGAATCGCTGACCGGAACATTGCGCTCATCCCCGAAGAAGACATGGACCCGCGTCCAGTCCACGGCCAATGCGGGATAGTCGCCGCCTTGCTGCTCGGCAGCTTCGTGGAGGCGCGCCAATTCGCGGAGGACACCGATTCCAGCACCACCACCGGTGAGGACTACGCGTGCTACTCCGTCCTTGTGCAGGCCACCGCCCGGGGCTTGAATCGCTGCAATCGTTTCAATAAAGGCGAGTGCGGCGGAGGATATGAGCTCGTCGATGTCGCTAACGCGGCGAAGCGTGACCATGGTGAAGAAAGATCCTTCTGAATGATGGGACTGGGGAAACGATGGAATAGTTACGCCTACACACTGTAGTGCACGCGCGCTAAGGCGCGGAGAGCATGGGCGTATGTCCTATCCGAATCAAGGTGGCGCAGCTCTTCCGAGAGCACCTCCGCTTCGGAACGCACAGCGAGGCTCACGAGCGATTCTGGGGAACCGGGGACGCTGACCTTAACCGTCGTGGCGTCGACGGCCATGACAGTGATATCCGCGGTGGGGCGCCGGAAGACTAAGGAGGTAATCGGGAAGGCGCCTGCCTCGCATTCCGAGATTCTACGGGTGACGGGGACGGAAAGGGCGTCGAGCAGCCAGCCGGCCGCAAAATCGACGGCGGCATGGTGCTCGGCTCCGGAAATCTCCACCGAATTGACAGGCTCGTGTGGATGGCGGTCAAGAGCAGAGGCGATGATGCCACGCCACAGGGTAATGGCGCCCCAGGACATATCGGAATCACCCGGCTTATAGCCGGAGGACAGCACGTGAAGGTCGTATTGATCAACACCGCTGCCGAAAGCCACGTTAGTGATGCGGCGTTGGGCTAGAGCACCGATGGGTACGGCTGCGGGCGCAGGCGGGCAGGCAGTAGGCCACCAAGCAACGATCGGTGTATCCGGAAGAAGAAGGGGAGTAACCACTGCTTCTGCTTGGTCGGCGAGGGCGCCATGGAGGTGCATAACGACGATTTCCGAGGCACCAGCCTCGCCGCCGACGCGCAGCTCAGCATCGAGGCGGGTTTCCTCTTCGAGGGAGCCCGTGGCGATGACGATGACGCGGGAGGGGTGCTCGTGGGAGGCATCGCGTACTGAAGTGAGCAGGTTGTCAAGGTCATCGCCTTCTTCCGTCATAACGATGAGCGTAAGCACGCGGCCGGTCGTGAGCGTGTAATGCTCCTGCATCTCCACGAGCTTTTTAGAGATTTTGCGCGTGGTCGTATCTGGCAAGGGGATAATCATAAAGCCATTCCTCCTAGGGGCCCTACGGACGGCGCCAGGAATGACCCCGGCGGCGCAGCATTCTATCGGCAGACTCCGGCCCCCATGTGCCAGCGCGGTACTGCTCTGGCTGACCGATGTTGGACCAGTATTCAATGATGGGGTCGAGGATGGACCAGGACAGCTCCACTTCCTCGTTGGTGGGGAAGAGGGAGGACTCGTCTAAGAGGGCGTCGAGAATCAGGCGCTCGTAGGCTTCCGGTGATTCCTCGGTGAAGGCCTCGGCGTAGGCGAAGTCCATGTTGACGTCGCGCACCTCCATGGTGGAGCCGGGAACTTTGGATCCGAAGCGCATGGTGACGCCTTCATCTGGCTGGACGCGGATCACCACGGCATTCTGGCCCAGTGAATCAGCTTGACCTTGGTCAAAAGGCTGGTGTGGGGCGGTCTTAAAGACGAGTGCAATCTCCGTCACGCGGCGGCCGAGGCGCTTGCCGGTGCGCAGGTAGAAAGGAACGCCCGCCCAGCGACGGGAATTGACCTCAAGGGTGCAGGCTGCATAGGTTTCCGTCGTGGATTCGGGATCGAAGCCTTCTTCTTCCCGGAGGCCATTAACATACTCTGAGCCCTGCCAGCCAGCGGAGTACTGGCCGCGGGCTGTGGTCTTGTTAAGCGGGTGCACCGCGTTGGTGGCACGCAGCACCTTGATCTTTTCGGCTTGGAGCGCCTCAGGGGCAAAGGAGGAAGGCTCCTCCATGGCGACGAGGGCTAGCAGCTGCAGGAGATGGTTTTGGATGACATCGCGGGCAGCGCCGATGCCGTCATAGTAGCCAGCACGGCCTCCGAGCCCGATGTCTTCGGCCATGGTGATTTGCACATGGTCGATATAGTGCGCATTCCACATGGGTTCGAAGATCTGGTTGGCAAAGCGCAAAGCCATGATGTTCTGCACCGTTTCTTTACCCAGGTAGTGGTCGATGCGGAAGACCGAGGACTCTGGGAAAACGGCGTTGACAATCTCGTTGAGCTGGCGTGCGGAATTCTGATCGTGGCCGAAAGGTTTCTCAATGATGACGCGGCGCCAGGAATTATCCGTGCTATCTGCCATGCCGACGCGCTCCAACTGATGGCAAATATCGGAGAAGAACTCCGGGGGCACGGAAAGGTAGTAGGCCCAGTTACCGCCCGTGCCGCGGGAAGCGTTGAGCTCAGCGAGTCGGGCAGACAGCTTGTCAAAGCCTTCGTCATCGAAGCTGCCGTGTACAAACTCGATTCCCTTGGCGAGGTGCTCCCACACATGCTCACTGAAAGTGGTTCGTGCTCCTGCCTCGGCGGCTTCGCGTACGTAGTCGCAGAAGGCCTGTTTATCCCAGTCGCGGCGGCCGTAGCCGACCAAAGTGAAGCCTGCCGGAAGCAATCCGCGATTGGCCAGGTCATAGATTGCAGGCAGGAGCTTCTTGCGCGCCAAGTCACCCGTGACGCCAAAAATCACCATGCCAGAGGGGCCGGCGATGCGTGGCAGGCGCTTGTCCTTCGCGTTGCGCAACGGGTTGACCCACGCGCTGGTAGTGCTCACTAAGTGTCCTTTCGGTCTGTGTGAGTTAAGTCCAACTGCTCAGCATAGCGACCCGCGCCGCGTAGGCCATAGTTGCGTGGCCATAGACGGTGCGTGAGTCGCTGTTGAGCAATCACTGTTCGCCGTTGTCTAAGCGAGGCGGTCCGTCATTGAAGCAAGCAAAGCTTCCCATGCATCGACGAACTTGTCGACGCCCTCCTTCTCCAGCACTGCGAAGACATCCGCGAAGTCAATGCCAACTGCCTCCAGCTGTGACCACACCCGCTCTGCCTGCTCCGCAGAGCCACTGAGAGTATCGCCGTGCAGGTTGCCCTGCTCGAGTACGGCATCGATGGTCTTCTCCGGCATCGTGTTAACGGTATCCGGTCCAGCTAGCTCAGAAACATAGAGTGTGGCAGGGTAGTCGGGGTTCTTAACTCCCGTCGACGCCCACAGGGGGCGTTGCGGGTTAGCGCCAGTTGGAAGGTCTTCGCCGCCCGCCGTGAACTCCTTGCGGAACAGGGCGTAGGCCCGCTGAGCGTTAGCCACGCCAGCTTTTCCGCGCAAGGCAAGAGCCTCGTCAGCGCCGTTCAATTCCAAGCGCTTGTCTACTTCGGTATCCAAACGGGAGACAAAGAAGGATGCTACGGAGTGAATCCTGGAAACGTCCTTGCCCGCCGCAGCCGCGCGCTTGATTCCCTCCTTATAAGCAGCAATGACCTGGGCGTAGCGTTCGACGGAGAAGATAAGGGTGACATTGACGGAGATGCCCTCGGCGAGGGCGTCGGAGATAGCAGGAAGGGAGCCATCGGTAGCTGGGATCTTGATCATGAGGTTGGGGCGCTCAACCTTCGCCCACAGCTCACGTGCCTGCTCCAGGGTTGCTTCCGCATCTGCGGAGATGCGGGGATCTACCTCGATGGAGACGCGGCCATCCCGGCCACCCGACTTCTCGTAGATCTCGGTAAAGACGTCGCACGCGTTACGGACATCGTCGATAGCCAGTGCGTACACAGCTTCGTCCGCGTTAGCGGACTTTTCCTTCAGTGCTGCGATATCGGAATCATAGGAGGTGCCGGATGACATTGCGGCAGCAAAGATCGCGGGGTTCGTGGTGACACCCACGATGGACTTAGTGTCCAAGAGCTCACGGAGGTTGCCGGAGTCTAGGCGTTCGCGGGAAAGATCATCGAGCCAGGTTGACGTCCCGAGGTGAGCCAGATTATCAATATGCGTCATGGTGTGGTGTAGGTCCTTTCGTGAGGGGAACTCGGAACGGGAGACTAGTCTGCCTGCGCCGCGCTCAGTGCTTCGCGCGCGGCATCAGCAACGGCCTCGGCGGTGAAACCGAAGTTCTCAAAGAGCTCTGCGGCAGGTGCAGAGGCACCAAAGTGCTCCAGAGACACGGTGCGGCCGAAGGAACCGGTGTACTTGTGCCACGGCATAGAGATACCAGCTTCGACGGAGACGCGCGCGCGGACCGAGGAGGGAAGGACGGATTCGCGGTAGGAAGCATCCTGCTCATCGAACCACTCCAGGCACGGTGCGGAAACGACCCGGGTGGCAGTACCTTCAGCCTCGAGCTGCTTGGCGGCTTCCACAGCGAGCTGCACCTCGGAGCCGGTGGCAAGGAGGATGACATCTGGAGTTTCCTTCGATGCCTCAACAAGGATGTAGGCGCCGCGGCGGACGCCTTCGGCCGCCTTTTCCTTGGTGCCCTCAAGCACTGGAAGATTCTGGCGGGACAGCGCTAGGCCCTTCGGCGCGGCCTTGTACTCGAGTGCTGCCGCCCACGCCTGGGCCGTCTCGTTAGCATCGGCCGGGCGGATGACGGAAAGGTTGGGGATGGCGCGCAGGGCAGCGAGCGTTTCCACCGGCTGGTGGGTGGGGCCGTCTTCGCCCAAGCCAATGGAATCGTGAGTCCACACGTAGTAGGTATCGGTGGACATGAGCGCACCGAGGCGCACGGCGGGGTACTGGTACTCAGAGAAGATAAGGAAGGTACCGCCATAGACGCGGGTATTGCCGTGCAACGCAATGCCGTTCATGATGGCGGACATGGCGTGTTCACGAATACCGAAGTGGAGGTTGCGGCCATAAGGTGTGGCAGTCCAGGCATCCGTAGTGATGGACTCGGGGCCAAAGGACTCCGCGCCCTTGATCACCGTGTTATTGGAGCCTGCCAGGTCGGCGGAACCGCCCCACATCTCCGGCAGGGAGGCCGCAAGTGTTTGAATGGCGGCTTCAGAAGCCTTTCTGGTAGCCAGAGACTCGCCCGCTTCCCACGTGGGAAGCTCGGCGGCGAAGTCAGCAGGAAGTTCGCGTGCCTGGAGGCGGTCGAAGAGCTTCTTCTCTTCCGGGTTGGCTGCGGCCCACGCGTCGAATTTCTCCTGCCACTCAGCATGTTTCTGTGCACCGCGGGCAGCCAGCTCGCGGGTATGAGCGAGAACTTTCTCGTCGATGTGGAAGGACTGCGCAGGATCGAAGCCGAGGACTTCCTTGGTCGCGGCCACCTCGTCTTCACCGAGGGCGGCGCCGTGGACGCCACCGGTGTTCATCTTGTTCGGTGCTGGGTAACCGATGACCGTCTTTACACGGATGAAGGAAGGGCGGGAGGTTTCGGCGCGGGCAGCAGCAGCGGCCGCTTCGATGGCTTCGACGTCCTCACCGGACTCCACGGTCTGCACGTGCCAGCCATAAGCCTCGTAGCGCTTGGCGACGTCCTCGTTGAAGGCAATGTTGGTGTCATCCTCGATGGAGATGCGGTTGTCATCCCAGAAGACGATAAGGTTGCCCAGCTTCTGAGTACCTGCCAAGGAGGAGGCCTCAGCAGTCACGCCCTCCTGCAGGTCACCGTCAGAGGCGATGACATAGACATAGTGATCGAAAGGAGATTCGCCAGCCGGGGCGGAAGCGTCGAACAATCCACGCTCCTTGCGCGCGGCCATGGCCATACCAACCGCGGAAGCCAGGCCCTGGCCCAGCGGGCCGGTGGTGATTTCTACGCCGTCGGTGTGGTGAACCTCCGGGTGGCCGGGAGTCTTAGAACCCCACGTGCGCAAAGACTTGAGATCCTCCATCTCGAGGCCGAAGCCGCCGAGGAAGAGCTGGATATACTGCGTCAGAGAAGAGTGCCCCACTGAGAGGACAAAGCGGTCGCGCCCCGCCCAGTGAACATCGGCTGGGTCATGGTTGAGCACGCGCTGGTAGAGCGTGTAGGCCAGAGGCGCCAAGGACATGGCGGTACCGGGGTGGCCGGAGCCGCAGTTCTGAACGGCATCGGCAGCGAGCACGCGGACGGTATCCACGGCGCGGGTGTCGAGGTCACTCCAGTCCGAAGGATAACGGCGCTGAACCATAGCCTGCAGTTCCGGGGACAACTTTTCGTGCGACACGGCGAAAACCTCACTTCGCTTCTGGAAACAGATATACCGTTAATCAGTGTAAAGGTTTTTCGATCTTCGGCGGGGGATTATATAAACCAGGTTTCGGGCGGTAGTCTGGCATGGTTGACGCCGTTGCTCCCCGCTTTCGGATCTGGCTGGCGAGTGCTTCGAAGAGGAAACCTCGACCGTGCCACACAGCTCTCGGGATATCTCGGGAACTTTTTAGCGCGAGCAGACGACCACTACTTCAGACCTATAAGCCATACACCCACGTGCCGGATATACGGAGGACTATTCCTTGGAGACCATCAAGGCCTATTTTGCGCTAACGAAACCGAGGATCATTGAACTCCTCCTCGTGGCAGCAATCCCGGCTATGCTCCAGGCCCAGCGTGGATTCGAGGCGGTGTCCTCAAACTTCTGGCTCATCGTATCCACCATCTTTGGCGGATGGATGGGTGCCGCTGCGGCCCACACGTTCAACAACGTCGTGGACTATGAGATTGACCAGAAGATGCAGCGCACTCGTGCTCGGCCGCTGGTGCGCAAGACTATTTCGCGTCGCAATGCCGCCATTTTTGCTTGGGTCATGCTCGCACTATCCGTCTTCTGGCTGGGCGTGCTGGCGCATTCCTGGCTGGCGGCGTTCTTCGTGCTGCTGACTAACTTCTTCTATGTCATCGTCTACACGAAGTTCCTTAAGATGCGAAACTCCCAGAACATTGTCTGGGGTGGCCTAGCAGGCTGTATGCCCGCCATGGTGGGCTGGGCGGTGATCCGGGATAACGCACCGGCGGGGGAGCCTGACCGTTGGTGGCAAGCCGTAGTCTTGTTCCTCATCATCTTCTTCTGGACCCCGCCTCATACGTGGGCGCTGGCGATGAAATACAAGGAGGACTACCGCAAGGCCGGGGTGCCGATGCTGCCCGTCGTTGCCGGGGAGGTGGAAGTTACCCGCCAGATTGTGTGGTACACCATCGGCACGGTTATCGTGACCTTCCTTATTATCCCGGCAGCCTCCTGGATCTACTTGGTGGCCGCGGTGGCCTCCGGTGCGGTCTTCTTATGGATGGCAATCCGCCTCCACCAAGGCGTGAAGAAGGGCGCAAAGGTCAAGCCCATGCGCCTATTCATCTACTCCAATAACTATCTCTCAGTCCTCTTCATTGGGCTGTCTATCGACGCCGTCGTGGGCTGGGAACCCATCGGTCGCATGCTGGGCTGGTCGGCCGCCCTCTTCTAACGAGGCGGCCTGCCAACCAGATCAGCGAACCTCCAATTATCTCGAACTAGTCCAGGGAGCTACTCCTTGGACTAGTCTTCTCTTACGCGCAGAACGATGGAGCCGGTGGTTTTGCGCTCTTGGAGGTCGCGGTGGGCCTGAGCGGCTTCGGCGAGCGGATATTCCGCCGAGATGCGGAAGTCGAGGTCGCCATCGATGACCGCCTGCACCACTGCCTGGGCGCGCATCTGGAACTCGCCTTCCTGGGAGGTCCAAGCACCGAGCGAGGGGCGGGTGAGGAAGATGGAGCCGTGCTTGTTCAGCAGCTGCGGGTCCATCGGCGGGACGGGGCCCGACGCGGCGCCGAAGAGCGCTACCGTGCCGCGCGGCCGCACAACCTCAAGGGATTCACCGAAGGTGGCTTTGCCGACGCCATCGTAGACCACGTCGACGCCGCGCCCGCCATTGTGACGACGTACCTGCTCTGCCAAGCCACTGCTGTAGCGGAACACGTGGTCTGCACCCGCGCCGTAGGCCAGCTCTTCCTTCTCATCGGTGGAAACCACGGAATAGACGGTGGCGCCCAGGGCCTTGGCCATCTGGGTGAGGATTAAGCCCACGCCGCCCGCACCGGCGGTAATGAGGCAGGACGCACCTTCCCCCAGCTGATAGACACCGTGGGTGAGGTAGTGCGCCGTCATGCCCTGGAGGAGCATGGAACCTGCGACGGCGGAAGGAATCTCGTCGGGGACGGCCACCACGCGGTCGCGCGGCACGCAGACTTGCTCCGCATAGGAGCCGAAAGCGTGATCCCAGGCCACCATCGTGCCCGGGGCGATTTCCCCCTGGGGGTCGTGCACAACGCGTCCGGTTCCCTCGAGTCCGATGATGAACGGCACGGAGGCGTTGTAGATGCCTTCGCGGTAGTAGGTGTCGATGTAGTTGACACCGGCCACGGAGACGTCGACAAGCAGCTGCTCCTTCGTCGGCGTGGGGGATTCTACCTCGGCGTAGGTGAGGACCTCGGGCCCTCCGGTCGTGGTCACCTGAATAGCATGCATGGTGTCTAGGCTAAACGAAGCCGAGGGCTCCGCGCAGCAAAAAGCGCCGCCATCCTCACTTCCTGATGAGAACGGCGGCGCTTCGAGTACCTGTTTTACCGGCTCCGTTGGCTCTGCTTAGCTGTGGGCGGCGGGGACGTTCTCGCCACCGCGCTGGGAGGTGCTGGCAGTTGTGCCATCCTCGTTGCCGACGCGGCGCAAGCCATGCGCCCACAGCAAGGCGGTGAAGGCCGTGACCACTGAGGACATGCCCACGTGGAAGGGAACGGTCCAGCGGGGGATGTGGAGGTAGAACTGGGTGACACCGATAGCCCACTGTATGACGATGCAGGCAATGAGCACCCAGCCGGCCTTCTTCGCCACCTTGGGAGCGCCGGTGCGGTGCAAGAGGAAGACCACGATGAGCGTCAGCGCTAAGTAGACGTACATGCAGACCGCGTGAATGATGGCCATGCCATAGGTGTCCACGCCGAGGCGGCCCTCCATGCCCACACCGGCATCACCGGAGTGGGTACCCGAGCCAGTGACAAAGGTGCCCGTCAGCAGAACGATGGACAGGGCCACAGTGGCCACCACCGCGAGGGTGCGCACCGCGGCGGGGAAGAGGCGAGTGGGAGTGCCGTCATCGGGTTCATTAATGCGGGAGAACAGCATGGCCGCGATCCACACCAAGACCATCGACGGGAGGAAATGCACAGCCACACTCCACCAAGAAAGCTTCAGCACGACCGACAGAGCGCCAATGAGTGCCTGCACCACGATGCCGGCGAGCCCCGCCCAGGCATAGACCTTGAGCTCCTTGCGGCGCTGCGCCTTGTGAACGACCACGATGCTGGCGATGGCAGCCGCCGCGACAACGAAGGTCAGCAGGCGGTTTCCAAACTCAATGGCTTGGTGGAGCATGGGGGCCGCACCCTCAATGGGCACCAAGGAACCGGGGTGGCAGTTGGGCCAGGTAACGCAACCAAGGCCGGAGCCGGTGACGCGCACGATGGAGCCCGATACCGTAATGCCGCCCTGACAGAACAGAAGGATGAGGGCGATAATGCGCTGCATCTTCAGCGACGGGCCAGAGGCCACGCCGGCAGGCGCGAGGGGACGTTGAGAAGAAACATTTGCGGTACTCACGGCTATTCAGCCTACCGCTCGGCCCTGCCCCGGAACCAATATCGACGGGTGGGTCACACCACGCAAGGGAGAAGAATCACTTTTAGCCCTCGAAGCGGAACCAACGCACCGCGGCAAACGACGCCACTGCTGCCCACACCACGAGGACCACGAGCTCAATGCCCGGGAAGGAACCGTTGAGGGCGGTATCGAGACCAGCAGCCATGGCCACCGTGGGTACCAGCGTGAGCACCCCGTTGTCGCCGAGACCCTGGGAAAACATCGCCCACCCGACGGCCCCGAGAAGGAGAAACCAAATCAGGTTGGCCACTGCCAGGACTACCTCAGAGCTAAAGGTTCCGCCCAGCAGCAGGCCCAAGGCTGTAAACGTGGACACTCCTAACGCCAAGGTCAGCACGCCGATGGCAGCGCCCCCAGCAGAAACTCGCAAGCCGAGGATAGCTGCGACAGTGCCGAGCACAAGGACCTGGAGCACCACCATGGAGAGCACGCCGAGAATCTTTCCCACCACGATGGCCCAGGCAGGAACGCCCGATGCGCCGGTGCGCTTCAGTGCACCATAGCGACGGTCGAAGGCCAAGGAGATGGCCTGACCTGTGAAACCGGAGGAGGTCGCTGCAACGGCCAGCACCATGGGGAAAACCTCATCCACACCATGCCCGGTAGTGTCCTTCAGCTTCGCGGCGCCGATCAGGATAGCGAGCGGGATAATGATGCTCAGTAACTGTTGCTCGCCGTGCCGCAGCATCAGTTTGGATTCGATAGCCCCTTGGGCACGCGCCATGGCCGCTACGCCGACGCGCTGCGGGTGCGGGCTAAAAGTGCCGGGTGCGAAGGTGCTCATGGAGCGTCTCCTTGATCAAAGAAAGTGGTGAAAAACAGTAGAGGAAATCAGCAGCGGTTCTAGCTGCGCATCTCGCGACCGGTGAGGTCCAAGAAGACCTCTTCGAGGTTGCGGTGCGAGGTATGCAGGTTGCGGAGGACAACGTTTTGTGCGGCCAAACCCGTGGCGAGATCCGCGATAACGGCTGGGCTGACCGTAGAGGTGAGTCGGTAGTGCAAGGGGCGAAGGGCCTCGGCGGAGATCCCGACCTCACGCAAGGCCTCCAGATCCACCGGGGTTGCGGTATCAAAGTTCAGCTGCGGGATGTCGGTTGTCTCCGTGAGGGAAGCTGCGGTGCCGCTGGCGACGAGCCGGCCGTGGTCGATGATGACGACATGGTCGCTGAGCGCTTCCGCCTCGTCCATGAGATGAGTAGTCAAGATGACGGTGACGCCGTCGGCGCGCAAAGAGCGGATAAGGTCCCAGACGGCAAGACGCGATTGGGCATCCATGCCTGCGGTGGGCTCATCGAGGAAGACTAATTCGGGGCGACCAATGATGGCCAGAGCGAGAGAGAGACGTTGTTGTTGCCCACCGGACAAACGGCGGTAGCTATTCTTTGCCACCCCGCGCAGCCCGAGGGTATCCAGAAGCCACTCCGGGTCCAAAGGATTTTCGTTATAGGAGGCGCTGAGTTTCAGCATCTCCTTGACCTTGATGCCGGAGTAGGAGCCCCCACCTTGGAGCATGATGCCGATGCGGGAGCGCACTGCATCAGGGTTGCGAGCGGGGTCAAGGCCTAAGACTTCAATGTGGCCAGAAGTGGGCTTTTTGAAGCCTTCACACATCTCGATGGTGGTTGTCTTTCCGGCACCGTTAGGGCCCAGCAAACACAGGATCTCGCCATATTTGGCGTGGAAACTCAGCCCGTTAACTGCGTTGACGTCGCCATAGGTCTTAATGACGTTATCCAATACAAGAGCTGATGTAGTCACGGAGCCTTAGTTTAGGACACGGACGCCTGAGCGTCGCAATACAACCCACCCCGCAGCGGCGAGCGCGAGGAAGGTCACCAGGGCGGCGAGGTAGATGATGAATACCGTCCCGGGAGGAAGCCCGAGTCCGCGGGGCAGGACGATGAAGCTCATCAATCCGGAATAGATCATGACGGCCATGCGGAAAAAGCGGCGGTTAGCCCACGCGGCGAGCGGCAACACGGCCCACAGGATGTACCAGGGTTGGACAACGGGGAAAAACACCACGAGCACAAAGGTGGACACTCCCAGACCACCCACTGGGTGGATTGCGCCGCGGTAGGTGGCAAACAGCATGCGGATCATGAAACCGGCGGCGATAATGACGCCTACGGTACGGGTGACGCTGAGGATGGCTTCGGTGTGATCGCCTAAACCTAGCAGCATCCCCAGGGAGCCGGCGCCGACACCCACGGAGGTTGTCGCAGACAGCCAGGAACGGATAGTTGCTGCGCCGCCCTGACCGAAAATCCAACCTATGTCGATCCCCGTAATGACAGTGACAGCGGCGATGGACGCTGCGAGCACCAGCAATTGGGTCACGCCAGCGCCAAGCACCGCCCGGACTGGCGGGATGCCGAGCTTGTCGACGAGCCCGCGAGCCGCCGCCATGCCAACAAAGCCTAGGCCAATGAAGCCGGTGACCTTGACCATGCCCGCGCAAGAAATAAGGACACCCGAGGCTAGAAACAACCCCCACACTCGCCATCGGGCGTTGTGCTCGTCATTGACCGCCCGCAGGCCCAGCTCTACACCGACGAGAGCCAACCCCAACATGAAGGATTCATTGTGGATTCCGCCGACGAGGTGAAGGATGGTCAAGGGGTTAAGGATGCCCAGCCACAGCGCCGCCTCGGGGGATACACGGCATCGGGTAGCAAGCCGTGCACTGGCCCAGCCGGCAGCGATGATGCCGAAAAGAGAAAACACGCGGTGCAGCACCACACCCCAAATGATGGAATCGTTG
This sequence comes from Corynebacterium sp. HMSC062A03, assembly GCF_001811145.1. Lineage (NCBI taxonomy): Bacteria > Bacillati > Actinomycetota > Actinomycetes > Mycobacteriales > Corynebacteriaceae > Corynebacterium > Corynebacterium sp. HMSC062A03. Next base: position 124,062 of record NZ_KV803645.1, read on the forward strand.
GTCAGCCAGCTCACGACAGCTGCCAAGCCCAAGGCTACGGGGCCATAGGGGGAAGGGGAGTTTGCCCAAATGAAGGGGACGGACCGGGCAAGATCATTATCTGCGCCCAAAAGTTCCACGGGGCCCGCGGAATAGGGATCGAGCCCTTGAAGCACGATGGAGCCGTTGGCGAGATAAGAGTAGATGTCTTGGGTAAACAGCGGCGCGGTGACGAGCAAGGGGAGAACCCATCCCAACCATGTTCGCCACATCTGACTTTGCGTGACTACTCGCGGGGAGTGGCTAAACCGCGGATCTGCGCTAGGTGTTGAGCCTGTACTTGCGCTCGCCGAGTTCTTGCCCAAGCGCAGCGGTGCACCCACCAACGGGGCCATGCATACCCAGGCCGTCACCATGAATCCGACACCAATGAAGACAAGGGCGGATGCTGATTGCAGCATTCGCGTCATGAGCGAGCCAAAGGGCAATGACTCATAAGGGTTACCCACGACGGGCAGGGCACCGGCACCTAGGCCGCCAAGCGCAATGAGTAAGGCTCCAATGGTTCCGAGCCATCTCAGGCTAAAAAGTGTGCGCAGCTGGGCTATGGTGCGGCGGTGAACGTCGCCAAGCGCGGCGTGATCTGCATCTTCGGGGGAGTCGGGAAAATCCTGGTGAAGGAGCGCAGAGCGGGATCCCGGGACTCCCATGCGGGGGAGTTCATCGCGCACACCCCAGATGACTCGGTGCAATCGCCCCGATTGGGTGTAGCCGCGCTCCATATTCATGCCTGTTTACCTTAGTCGCTCGGTGGGGAGAAGCGACTAGGTGCCCGCGACACGAATGAAAGAGTGGAAATCGGGAATGAATTAAGGAACACTAGTGTTGTCTAAAGGGAGAGTGTTTCATTCAAGGAGGTGTACACCGTGACGAAGGAGTTGCCAAGGGAAACTCGCTCTACAGAGGGCGATACCCGCCGACACGTCATGCTGTTGCTTCTCAAGGACGGTCCGGTAACGGCGTCGTATTTGGGTGAACGTCTCGGTCTCTCTGCGGCCGGCATCCGTCGGCACTTAGACATTCTGGTGGAGGAAGGACTCACCGAGGTGGTGCACCGCCGCCCGCCAGCCCGTCCCGGGCAAACAGTAGGCCGCGGTCGCCCCGCCAAGCATTTCCGCCTTACGGATCAAGGGCGCGCCCAATTTGGTCACGCCTATGACCAGTTGGCGGCGGAAGCACTCACAGCGCTGCGAGAAGCGGGTGGTCCGGAAGCAGTCCGCCGCTTTGCCAAGGCGCGATTCGAACGCCTCGTAGAGGACGTGACACCTTTGGTACAGGATGAGGAATCTGTTCCGGAGGTGGCTCGTCAGCTAGCTGAGGTGCTCGATGCGCATGGCTACGCGGCCACGGTGACGTCGGTGGGCAACGGAGTACAGATTTGCCAGCACCACTGCCCGGTTGCCCACGTGGCCACCGAGCACCCGGAGTTGTGTGAAGCTGAACAGGAAGTCTTCTCCGCGCTATTAGGCAAACATGTGCAGCCCTTAGCCTCCATCGCGGATGGCCATGGAATCTGCACCACGAATATCCCCTTAACTCCCGTTCCACCAGCTTCGGCGGAGCGGGAAGAAAACTAATCGAACTAGAAAGGAGCGGGCTTTGACACAGGCACAACCAGCACCAGGGCTTGAGACCAAGATGAGCGATGACGAGATCATCTCTTCCATCGGTGGCTATGAGTACGGCTGGCGTGATTCCGACGAAGCCGGCCAGGCTGCACACCGCGGTTTGAGCGAGGATGTCGTCCGCGATATCTCGAAGAAGAAGAACGAGCCGGAATGGATGCTCGAGTCCCGCCTTAAGGCGCTGCGTGTATTCAACAAGAAGCCGGTTCCGACGTGGGGCCCGGATCTTTCCGGAATCGACTTCGACAACATTAAGTACTTTGTCCGCTCCACCGAGAAGCAGGCCCAGACCTGGGATGACCTGCCGGATGACATTAAGGAAACCTACGACAAGCTAGGTATTCCGGACGCCGAAAAGAAGCGACTTGTCTCTGGTGTTGCCGCGCAATATGAGTCCGAGGTGGTTTACCACAAGATCCGTGAGGACCTTGAGGCCCAAGGCGTTATCTTCGTTGATACCGACACCGCAGTGCGCGAATACCCGGAGATCCTCCAGGAATACTTCGGCACTGTTATTCCGGCCGGCGACAACAAGTTCTCCGCGCTGAATAACGCGTGCTGGTCCGGTGGTTCCTTCGTGTACGTCCCGAAGGGCGTCCACGTGGATATCCCGCTGCAGGCCTACTTCCGCATTAACACCGAGAACATGGGCCAGTTCGAGCGCACCCTCATCATCGTGGAAGAGGGCGCCTACGTTCACTACATCGAGGGCTGTACCGCGCCGATCTACAACTCGGATTCGCTGCACACCGGTGTTATCGAGATCGTCGTGAAGAAGGGCGGCCGCTGCCGCTACACCACCATTCAGAACTGGTCCACCAACGTCTACAACCTGGTGACTCAGCGCGCCAAGGTCGAGGAGGGCGGCACCATGGAATGGGTCGATGGCAACATCGGCTCCAAGGTGACCATGAAGTACCCGTCCTGCTGGCTGACCGGCGAGCACGCCAAGGGTGAGGTCCTCTCCCTGGCCTTTGCTGGCGATAACCAGGTCCAGGACACCGGCTCCAAGATGATCCACATGGCGCCGAACACGTCCTCCAACATCGTCTCGAAGTCCGTGGCCCGCAACGGCGGCCGCGCGGCCTACCGCGGCTTGGTGCAGGTCAACGCTAACGCTACGAACTCCGCTGCCAACGTTGAGTGTGATGCCTTGCTTGTGGACAATGACTCGAGGTCGGATACGTATCCGTACAATGACATCCGTAATGATCACGTCACCCTTGGCCACGAGGCAACGGTCTCCCAGGTTTCTGAGGAGCAGCTGTTCTACCTCATGTCCCGCGGTATCGCTGAGGAAGAGGCCATGGCGATGATTGTGCGCGGCTTCGTCGAGCCGATTGCTAAGGAGCTCCCGATGGAATACGCGCTGGAGCTCAACCGTCTTATCGAGCTGCAGATGGAAGGATCGGTGGGCTAAGTGGTAGCTTCCAATGAATTTAATCCTGCTGACGTCACTAAGGGAGACCAATTCACGTCCTTCAACGTAGAGGACTTCCCAGTGCCGCACGGCCGCGATGAGGTCTGGCGTTTCATTTCCTTGCGTAACCTGCGTGGCCTGCATAATGGTGAGTTCGCACCGGCTACGGCGCAGCAGATCGACGTGGTGGCTCCGGAAGGCGTGACCTCTGAGACGGTTGCGCCTGACGACGACCGCCTGGGAACCGCTGGCGCACCTGCTGACCGCGTTGCAGCTCAGGCGTGGTGCTCCATGCCGGAGGCCCAGATTGTCAGTGTTGCCGCTGATGCACGTCCCGACAAGCCGGTGGAGATCACCATCACCGGCGCAGGTGAGGGCGTGACGTCCTTTGGCGCGACCTCCATTCACGTGGGCAATCACGCGGAGGTCACCATCGTTCTTAAGTACGTCGGTTCCGGCACTCACGCAGACAACGTGGAGTTCGTGCAGGGCGACGGCTCCCAGGTCACCGTCGTCGTCGACGCTGACTGGGAGGACGACGCAGTGCACCTGTCCCACCAGATTGCGAAGGTGGGCCGCGACGCCGTACTGCGCCACAACACCGCTATCTTTGGCGGCGAGATCGTGCGCCTCGTTCCACGCGTAATTTTCGATGGCCCCGGTGGCGATGCCGAGCTGCTCGGTGTCTACTTTGCTGATGCCGGCCAGTACTTTGAGAACCGCCTGCTGGTGGACCACGACGTGCCAAACTGCCGCTCCCGCGTCTTCTACAAGGGCGCTCTACAGGGAGCTACGGCTGCGCAGAAGGCCGAAGCCGGCTCTGCTTCCCGTACCCCGGAGGCCCGCACCTGCTGGGTCGGTGACGTGCTCATCCGCAAGAATGCGAACAACACGGACACCTATGAGACGAACAACAACCTGATCCTCACCGAGGGTGCGCGCGCTGATGCCATCCCGAACCTGGAGATCCAGACCGGTGAGATCGTCGGTGCTGGCCACGCCGCAACGGTGGGCCGCTTCGACGACCTCGAGCTGTTCTACCTCATGTCCCGCGGTATCCCTGCCGCCGAGGCACGTCGCCTCATCATCCGCGGCTTCTTCTCTGAAGTCATTTCCCGCATCCCGGTCGAGTCCCTGCGCGAGGATCTGGAATCCCGCGTCGTCGACGAGCTCGCCAAGATCAACGCTTAAATCTTTCCGAAAGCAGGTACCAACTCAATGTCTACCCTGGAAATCAAGAATCTCCACGCGCAGGTGCTCCCACATGAGGAGGACGGTGAGCCCACGCCGATCCTCAAGGGCGTAAACCTCACCATCAATTCCGGTGAGACCCACGCTGTCATGGGTCCGAACGGCTCCGGCAAGTCCACTCTGTCCTACGTTATCGCTGGTCACCCCAAGTACGAGGTGACCGAGGGTGAGGTGCTCCTCGACGGCGAGAATATCCTCGAGATGGAAGTCGATGAGCGCGCCCGCGCTGGTCTCTTCCTGGCTATGCAGTACCCGACTGAGGTGCCGGGCGTGAAGATGTCGCAGTTCATGCGTTCCGCCGTGACCGCTATCCGCGGTGAGGCTCCGAAGCTGCGTGAGTGGAACAAGGAGCTCACTGAGGCTCGTGAGAAGCTGGCCATCGATAAGTCCTTTGCACACCGCTCCGTGAACGAGGGCTTCTCCGGTGGTGAGAAGAAGCGCCACGAGGTTATGCAGCTGGATATCCTCAAGCCGAAGTTCGCCGTCATGGATGAGACCGACTCCGGCCTGGACGTCGACGCCCTGCGCGTCGTTTCCGATGGCATCAACAGCTACCAGGAGGAGACCAAGGGTGGCATCCTCCTCATCACGCACTACAAGCGCATCCTCAACTACGTTGTCCCGGACTTTGTCCACGTCTTCGCCGACGGACAGATCATCAAGACCGGCGGCGCTGAACTGGCTGACCAGCTTGAGGCAGACGGCTACGAGCAGTTCCTCAAGTAGGCAGTAGCGCCGATCACGACCACACCACGACACGCTAGAGAAGAAGAACCGAGCACAAGGACCTATGCCTGAACTAGACGTTACTGCGATTCGGGAACAATTCCCTATCCTCTCGCGCACCGTGCGCGACGGTAAACCACTGGTGTACCTGGATTCGGGAGCGACCTCGCAACGTCCCCTGCCGGTATGGAAGGCCGAGGAGGAGTTCGTGCTCGGCACCAACGCGCCGGTACACCGTGGCTCTTACCAGCTGGCGGAGGAGGCTGATGACGCCTATGAGTCCGCTCGCCAGGCCATTGCCGCCTTCGTTGGAGCTGATCGCGATGAGATTTCCTTCACCAAGAACGCCACGGAGGCGTTGAATGAAGTTGCCTATGTGCTCAGTGACGAGCGCGCGGGCGAGCTTTATGTTGGTGAGGGCGATACCGTCGTGGTCACCGAACTGGAGCACCACGCGAACTTGGTGCCGTGGCAAGAGCTGTGCCAGCGCACCGGCGCGACGCTGAAGTGGTACTCCATGACTGAGGACGGCCGCATTGATCTCGATTCGCTCGAGCTCGATGACTCTGTCAAGGTCGTGGCTTTTACCCACCAATCCAACGTGACCGGGGCCGTGGCGCCCGTCGCAGAGTTGGTGCGTCGTGCTCGTGCCGTGGGCGCCATGGTCGTCCTCGACGCCTGCCAGTCGGTGCCCCACATGCCCGTGGATTTCCACGAACTCGACGTCGATTTCGCCGCGTTCTCTGGGCACAAGATGTGTGGGCCGACCGGCGTGGGCGTTCTCTACGGCAAGCAACAGCTGTTGGCGCAGCTGCCGCCTTTCCTCACTGGCGGCTCCATGATCGAGGTAGTCAAGATGGAGGGTTCGACGTTCGCCGAGCCACCCACCCGCTTTGAGGCTGGTACCCAGATGACCAGCCAGGTTGTGGGCCTTGGTGCAGCAGTGAAGTTCTTGAGCGAGGTGGGCATGGACGCCATCCACGCTCATGAGCAAAAACTCACTGCATTGGCCTTGGAGAAGCTTGCTGAGATCCCCGGCGTGCGCATCATCGGGCCTGAGAACACCGAGGATCGTGGGGGAGCGGTCTCCTTCATTGTCGATGGGATCCACCCACATGATTTGGGCCAGGTTCTTGATTCCCATGGTGTGTCCATCCGCACCGGCCACCATTGTGCGTGGCCGCTGCACCGCGCGTGCCAGGCTAATTCGACCGCACGCGCTAGCTTTTACCTGTACAACACTGAGGACGAGGTCGACGCCCTCATAGAGGCAGTGCGGGCTGCCCGCACCTTCTTTGGAGTGAGCGCATGAACCTAGATTCCATGTACCAGGACGTCATCCTCGACCACTACAAGAACCCGAAATTCTCTGGCCTGCGCGAAGGCCAAGCAGAGGTTCACCACGTCAACCCTTCCTGCGGCGATGAGCTCACCCTGCGCGTGAAGTTGTCTCCTGATGGTTCCACCGTCGAGGACGTGTCCTACGACGCCGAGGGATGCTCCATCTCGCAGGCTTCGACTTCTGTCATGGCAGAGGAAATCGTCGGCATTCCCCTCGAGGAGGCGAACGCCAAGCTAGCCGAGTTCGAGAGGATGGTGACCTCCCGCGGGGAGGTTGAGGGTGATGACGAGATTATTGGGGATGGCATCGCCTTCGCCGGCGTGGCTAAGTTCCCAGCCCGTGTAAAGTGCGCTCTCCTCGGTTGGAAAGCTTTCCAAGCCGCCACCGTCGAAGCGCTGAATGAATTGGAGAAGTAGATGGCTGATAACACTGAAACCACTGGTGGCAGCACTGATCCTTACCAGGATCAGAATGCTTCCTTTGATGGCGCTGCTGTCAAGCCTGAACAAACCGAAGAGCAGATTTCCAAGGTCTTCGATATCACCGAGTATCTTCGCGATGTCATCGACCCGGAGCTTGGCATCAACATCGTTGATCTGGGTTTGGTTTATGACGTCTGGCTCGACGAGATCGACGGCAAGAACACCTGCGTCATTAACATGACTCTGACCTCCCCGGCTTGTCCGCTCACTGATGTCATCGGCGAGCAGATCGAGGATGTCATCGTGGGCAACAAGCTCGCCGAGGCAGTCCAGCTCAACTGGGTCTGGATGCCACCGTGGGGCCCGAACATGATTACTGAGGAGGGCCGCGAGATGCTCCAGGCCCTCGGCTTCGCCGTATAGAGTCTGCGAGACGTCGCGGCTAGTCCCACCGCCGGTTCGAGAGTGCACATTCTCCTTGTGTCCACACGAACCGGCGGTGTTCTGCGTATATGTGAGCATCCCTCGCCACTGTCAACGCGGTCTCCTCAACCAAAAGCAAAGCCCCAGACCTCGATCCCGAAAGACACAGGTGGGCGTCGCCAAGCACTGGCTCACTCAGTAGAGGCGAACAGGAGGTTGCGGGATCGAGGTCTGGGGATCTATTCGTCAGTGGTGGTTCGCAAGCGATGCTGTGCCTGGGCGCCGTGCAGTTCGGGTTTAACTGCCCTGGTTGCTAGACTGTTTCGACGTGATTGTGACCAATGATTTCGAGGTGCGCGTGGGCGCACGCACGCTTCTCGACGCCCCCGGCCAGCACCTTCGAGTGCAACCGGGGGATCGTATCGGCTTGGTCGGCCGCAATGGCGCGGGCAAGACGACGACGATGCGCATCCTGGCGGGGGAGACCGAGCCCTATGGCGGCTCGGTGACACGCTCTGGTCCTATTGGTTACCTGCCGCAGGATTCCCGTGAGGGCAATATCGAGCAGACCGCTCGTGAGCGCGTGCTCTCCGCTCGCGGCTTAGATGAGATCAAGCGCCGCATGGCCAAGCAGCAAGAGCTGATGGAAACCGCCACGGACGATAGGTTCCGCGACAAGGCCATTCGTAAGTTCTCCCGCCTCGAGGAGGAGTACCACACGTTAGGTGGCTACGAGGCAGACTCCGAGTGCGCCCAGATCTGCGACAACTTGGGCCTGCCGCAGCGCGTGCTCGACCAGCAGCTTAAGACGCTGTCCGGCGGTCAGCGCCGCCGAGTGGAGCTGGCGCAGATTCTCTTCGCAGCTTCGGCTGGGTCAGGCAAGTCCCAGACCACGCTGCTTCTCGACGAGCCCACGAACCACCTCGACGCGGATTCGATTACGTGGTTGCGCGGCTTCTTATCCAAGCACGAGGGTGGCCTCGTGATGATTTCCCACGACGTCGACCTGCTGGAAGCCGTCTGCAACAAGGTCTGGTTCCTTGATGCCGTGCGCGCCGAAGCAGACGTCTACAACATGGGCTTTAAGAAGTACCTTGATGCTCGCGCCACCGATGAGGCACGCCGCCGCCGCGAGCGCGCCAACGCGGAGAAGAAAGCCGCAGCACTACACAAGCAAGCCGCCAAGTTGGGAGCGAAGGCCACGAAGGCCGCCGCCGCCAAGCAGATGCTGCACCGTGCTGAGCGCATGATGAACGAGCTGGATGATGTTCGCGTGGCCGATAAGGTAGCCCACATTAAGTTCCCGGAACCAGCTCCCTGCGGCAAGACTCCGATGAACGCCAAGGGCCTGACCAAGATGTACGGTTCGCTGGAGGTTTTTGCCGGCGTCGATTTGGCCATCGACAAGGGCTCCCGCGTGGTTGTGCTGGGCTATAACGGTGCCGGCAAGACGACTCTGCTTAAGCTTCTGGCGGGCGTGGAGCGCACCGATGGCGAGGGCGGCATCGTCTCCGGCCACGGCCTGCGCATCGGCTACTTTGCGCAGGAGCATGACAACATCGACCCAGACAAGACCGTGTGGGAAAATACCATCGAGGCCTGTCCTGATGCTGGCCAACAGGATTTGCGTGGACTGCTGGGTGCCTTCATGTTCTCCGGTGACAAGGTGGAGCAACCCGCCGGAACGCTCTCCGGTGGTGAGAAAACCCGACTGTCGCTGGCAACGCTGGTGTCCTCGCGTGCCAACGTGCTGCTTCTCGACGAGCCTACAAACAACCTCGACCCACAGTCCCGCGAGCAGGTGCTCGATGCCCTAGGCACCTACACCGGCGCCGTGGTCTTGGTTACCCACGACCCGGGTGCGGTCAAGGCGCTCAACCCGGAACGCGTCATCATCATGCCGGACGGCGATGAGGATTTGTGGAACGACGAGTACATGGAAATCGTGGAGCTAGCCTAAAGACTATTTCCCAAATATAGCTCTGTCCTGATTCTGCTTCCTGCGCTAGACTCGGGCTCACAACCACACCGCTCAAGACTCTTCTCTTGGGTCCTTCCGCTTCCCACGCACAGGGTCTAGAAGTGGTAAGACCCCTTCGCGCCGCCGCTGGAGAGGAAGAGACCATGAGCACCGCCGCGACCCTAGATTCCGTCATCGAACCTTTGCTCACCGGATTGGTGAGCAAGCGCCCTGAAGTACGAGTGGACTGGGCCTATACCGAATTGAAAGAAGGCATTGAGTCAGGCCAGTGGGACAGCCATCTCGGCCAGATTCGGGAGCGCCTCACCGGTTACCTGCGTACAGGCAAGGTGTGGACCAAGGCTTTGTCCGCTCAGTTGCTGAATGTGCTCGCGGAAGCAGGCCACTTCCACTACGAGGACTACCTCACCTTCCGCGCGTGGTATGTCACAGAGGAGGACACACGCGGCATCGTCAAAGACATTGGTCCTATCATGGCCGTCGGCTACGGCGCTGACTACGTAGAAACCTGTGTTCGCATAGGAATGATCCCGGCTGTCGAAGGTGCGGCGATCATCTCGTGCCGCCTTCGCGCGCCCGGAGGAGTGTGGCATGACGATGAGAGCATCCGCTTAGCGCGTGCGGCCTGCACCACGATTGCCAAGAGTACCTCGCCGCATATCCTCGAAATTTGGACCGAACGGCTGAGCACTACCGTGCTCACCGAAGGCATTCGCAACAATAACCGTGCCGTAGTCGAAAATTTCGCCCACTTTCTTACGGCCACAGCTGACATGGTCCGCAGTGAACCGGAGAAGTGGGGAATTGACGCTGAACGTGCGGATCTCGTGTTGCCGATGATTGCGGAGATTGAAGAAGAACTTCGCAACGCCAGTAATTAGCAAGAAATAGCACCATAAAAGCGCACCTTCGTTACCTCCTTTGGGTGAGCGCGCTGCCATGGGTAGCGGTCCGGTGATGCCTGGACGGGTTCACTGAGGTCAAGGATGGTATCGGTTCCAGCTGGGCCACCGACCGTGAGTTCACCTTTGTTTATAACAACCGCTGATTCGAATGTACGGTCTGCCCGCCTGCTACGGACAAGAACCATCGGTACCTTAACGAAGACAGTTTTTCCGCGCCGCAAAACCGTGAGTTCGTTGGTGACATAGCTAGGTCGAATACGTTCAGCAGCGATCAAGCCCCACACAAAGATGATGGCCCACAGCGACAGCAGCAACGCCAGAATTCGTAGAACGCCCACAGGGAGTAGAAAGTGAACGGCCACCATTTCAACCACCAGCACCGCAGTGACGAAGCCGAGCATCTGTAGCCTGCCCGGAGGGTGGGGAAGTGCCACCGCTCCGGCGGGGACCAACGTCTGGCCCCGCATCCAGCGCCACAGATCGTGGTAGAGGCCCAATTCATATTTGGCTAGGCGAAATCCAGGATGTTTCTCCACAAATCGCCAGATACTAGCCACCTGAGCCACCTACCAGAGCTTTGAGCGCTACACCTTGCGCACCAGTAGTCGGAGCATCAGCCACGGTCAGCGGAGCGTTACCAGGTCGCAAGGTGGGATAGATTCCTCGCATCAACCCGTGTTCCCCCAGGTAGCGCATCTTCTCGATGATACGCGCGACCTCACAATCATGCGGAGACAGCGAGCCAAGCTCTCGCCACAACATTTCAGCCTCGCGGAGAGCTGCAAGGCAATAGTCGTCGGCGAGGTTCTGTCGTAGCTGTTTCCAGGTGGCTGATGTAGCGACTCCGGTAAGTGCAATGAGATCCCAGGAATCCAGTTCGAGTTGAAGCATTGCCGGATCCTCGATGACCTGGCTGAGGGAGTCACGGATATCCTCTGGTGTCCCTTTGGGGGCTTGAGAAAGGGCACGCAAACGTTCTCGCTGCTGTTGCAGCCGAGCAATGCGCTCATCCAGCATGTTAAACGAGCGCTCGACCGCATCAGGAGATGAGACATCAGCGACGGGAACGCCGGCGTCGATAAGTGCACGCGCTCGCAGCACCGAAGCCAGGTCAGAGACAGAATAGTCGCGATAGTTTCCGCTGGTGCGTGCGGGTTCAGGAACCGCGCCCGTTTCGTGCAAATGGCGCACGGAGCGCACTGAGCAACCAGCGACCGCGGCGACGTCCGATATCTTCATAGGATAAAGCTAAACCCTCACATTGTGTGAGGGTCAAGTGCTCGGTGCGCATTGCTCCGTGTGGTGTTCTCCTTAGTTGCGGAAACCGTGCACCGGCGCCGGGATGAAGCCACCGCGTTTGATGAAGGTGGAGTTGCCCACTTCATTAACCGGGATGACCGGGGCGTAGCCCAGAAGGCCGCCGAAGTTGACCTCGTCGCCAGCCTTGGTACCTGGAGCAGGGACGACGCGCACGGCGGTTGTCTTATGGTTCATCACGCCAATGGCGGCTTCGTCCGCGATCATACCGGCGATGGTCTCCGCAGAGGTATCGCCCGGAATGGCGATCATGTCCAAGCCCACAGAGCAGATCGAGGTCATGGCCTCCAGCTTGTCAATGGAGATAGCGCCAGAGCGCACCGCATCGATCATCCCCTTGTCCTCAGAAACCGGGATGAAGGAACCGGACAGACCACCCACGCGGGAGCAGGCCATCATGCCGCCCTTCTTGACGGCGTCGTTAAGCAACGCGAGCGCTGCCGTGGTGCCGTGCGTGCCCACCTGATCCAGCCCCATATGCTCCAGGATGTGTGCGACGGAGTCACCCAGTTCCGCGGTGGGAGCAAGCGAGAGGTCAATGATGCCAAAGGGGACACCGAGGCGCTGAGAAGCCATGGAACCCACGAGCTGGCCGGCGCGAGTTACCTTGAAGGCTGCCTTCTTGACTTCCTCGGCGACCTCATTGAGGGTGGCTCCCTCAAGGGAGCCGAGCGCGCGATCGACGACACCGGGTCCGGATACGCCAACAGAAACCACGCAGTCCGGCTCCTCAATACCGTGGAAAGCGCCGGCCATGAAGGGGTTATCGCCCACGGAGTTGGAGAAGATCACGAGCTTGGCGCAACCGATAGCGCTGCGGTCCTTGGTCAGCTCGGCTGCTTCCTTGATGATGCGTCCCATCTGGGCCGCGGCATTCATGTTGATGCCGGCGCGGGAGGAGGCGATGTTCACCGAGGAGCAGACGAGGTTCGTCTCTGCGAGGGCTTCCGGGATGGATCGGATCAGGGCCTTTTCAGCAGTGGTAGCGCCCTTTTCAACGAGCGCGGAGTAGCCGCCAACGAAGTCGACGCCGGTCGCGGCTGCCGCACGGTCGAGCGCGCGGGCGACGTCTACGGGGTTTCCTTCGACGCCGGCCACGATGAGCGCGATTGGGGTGACGGAGATGCGCTTGTTGACGATCGGGATGCCGAGCTCGGCCTCGATTCCCTCGCACACCTCAACCAGCTGTGCGGCGCGGGTGGTCACGAGGTCGTAGACAGCCTCAGCGGTGGCTTCCATGGTGGAGCGCGTGCAGCCGAGCAGCGAAATGCCCATGGTGACGGTGCGGATATCGAGACGGTATTTCTCGATCATCTCGATGGTGTCGAGAATGCTGGCGGTATTGAAGCGGTTAAGCATGACTGGTTATCGCCCCTAAATTTCGTTCATTGCGGTGAACAGCGCTTCCGACTGCACGCGGATGGATTGTTTGATGGACTCACCGACGGTGTTCATCCGTTCCTGGAGCTGCTGGATGCTGACCTCGTTCTCATCGAATTCGACGCGCAAGATCATGGTGAAGTACTCAGACATGAGGGTCTGGGAGACATCAACGATATTGACGTTAAGCTCTGCGAGGGCGGTGGACACGGCGGAGATAATGCCGGTGTTATCGACACCGGTAACAGTCATGATGGCGATCATGACTAGATTGTAGCCTGTAGGTTTTTCCAGCTGTCCTGGGGTCCTGCAGAGATATCAGACAGCGCGTACGGTGGCGCTCATGACTGATACGACAACAACTGCACGCAAGAAGGTTCTGTACATCGGCGGCCATGGCAAGGTTGGGCTTTTAGCGGCGCCCAAGCTTGTCGACGCCAATCTTACCGTCCATTCCCTTATCCGTAACCCCGACCAGGTCGCTGATGTTGAAGCCCTCGGCGCCACTGCAGTGGTGCGCGATCTCACCGAGCTTTCTGTTGAAGACTGGGTAGAGCTTTTGGCTGACTATGACGTCGTCGTGTGGGGTGCCGGAAACGGTGGCCGCGCTGGCGCTGACGTAACCTGGGCGGTGGACCGCGATGCCGCGCTCGCATCGATTGCGGGTCTGGAGAAGCTAGCTGTTGACGGTAAGAACGCTCCGGCCTACATCATGATTTCCTACATGGGTGCCACGACCAATACCACCGATCCCGCGGACGAGAAGTGGTATGCCTACGTGGAGTCCAAGAAGGCCGTAGATAATAAGCTGAATTCGACCGATCTCAATTACCTTATTCTGGGTCCCGCGGCACTCACGGAAGAGCCTTCTCAGGGCATCACCGTGCTCGATAGCGATGCTGAGCGCACGAGCGATATGACGACTTCCCGGGAGCTTGTGGCCGAGGTTGTCGCTGAGGTGGCTCGCCGCGATAGCTTCCCGGCCTCGCCTCTGGAATTCATCGATGGTGAAGGCAGCGTTAAGGACATCTAGGAAGCAGAGGATGCGGCGGCGTTAAGACCGGCTATTACTTGCTCGCGGCTGAGTCCATGACGCAGGCTTGCAAAGCGTAGTGGCTTTGTGGATAAGTGAGCGGCAATGTACCACCCCGTGGTGCGCTCAAAGATGGCCTTGCTTTGAAAACGCACCACGCCGATGCCCTGTTCGCGGAAGGCACGTGGAGAAGTGAGAGACGCAAACTCATCGCTGATGATGTCGTGAATAGTGCCATCGGGAAGGAAAAGGCGCACTTTCGCTTTGTAATAGTACTGGGTGGGTTCATATTCTGGGACGTATTCGCCGGTCTGCCAGATCTCGCTGAGCAATGCGGGATAATACTCTATCCATCCATTTTCTGCGGCGGTACGTATCCGGCGCGCACCCCATGTCGAGCTGCGTATTGACCAAAGATTTCTAGCTGCTGTAACCACGAACAAGACAGCGAAGAATGCCGCGGCCAATCCCTGCCATCCGGAGCTGAAGGACAGATCTTCAAAAATAAGGATTGGAACCGCCATGGCGCAGAGTATTACTGCCACCACAATGCGCGTGCGAAGTTCTTTAGTTTCAAGCGTTTTCCCGCCAAGAAGTGGACTTGCTGTTGCGATTGCACACGTGATGGCGCTAGTTGCTGGCGAGGGGTTGGGAGAAGAAACTGACCGATGACTTCGAGGAATCAGCCTTTCATTGTATTCATGGTCGGGAAAGTCAAAAGGGGCTATGTAGTGTTGAGGCATTCTTATCGGCTCCTAGAAGGCGGCCAGTCTAGACTGTAAATCCTTGAGCATTAACCTTTTATCCAGTTTTGCTCGGCAAAAGACAGCGCCGCCTCGATGTTCTTCTTGCGCAGACCATGCTGGAGTTCTAGTCGCGGATTATCCGAGTCGGCGCGGTATCCCACCACACTCCAGCCGTTATTGTGGTTGAAGTCGACGGTGGCGACGAGGGGACCGTCGGCGAGCAACCGGCCACGCAGCTTCAGCCAGTTCGGATTCGGAGCAATGAACTCCGCTGTCCGGCTCTTTGTCAATGAGCCGTCCGGCTGCAAAATCAGTATCGGGGCGGTGTAGTAGTAATCGGTGGTGTCGTTGTAATCGACGCGACGCTTATAAACCAGCTCACCGATCAATGCGGGGCGGTACTCAATCCATCCATTCGCCCACGCAGTGCACAGCCGCGTCGTGGATCCCCAGCGCCCTCGCATGACCATAACTCCGATAAGGATGAATACCAGTGCGGTGAGCGCGATGATAATGCTGGCTATCGGTATCCCGCCGATGGTTCCATCTGCGCCGGGAAAAAGGACGAAGAGGAAAAGCGCATGCGTCACTGAGAAGAACAGGGACATAACTCCCATGGAGATGACAATGAATCCAGCGATGGTCATGCCGAGATTCGTTTGGCCGATCGGTGACCCGACGCTATCGATAGCTTCGCGTATGCCGCTGCGATCTACGTTGGGGTTGGGCTGCTGATCGTGCTCCTTTAGCTCCTTAGGCGCGAGGGAGCCGGCGCTGGCTGCATCAAATTTCAGCGGTGACCGAGGCAATTGAATAGAAGATTGCGTCATGGATCACAGTGTAAAGGGCTTGGAGCCGCCTTTCTCGTCGCTTCAACACCCAACGGGGAGCAGGACCCGTGTGGAGCGGCGGGCCGACCCCAATGAAAGAGCGGCCTTAGCGCACCCAGCGCTGTTCGGCGAAGGAGAGAATGGCTTCTACCTGGCGCCCGGTGAGGCCACACGAAAGTTCTGCTTCTGAACTCGTCCCGTCGGTACGGTAAGCAGCGACGGTCCATCCATTGTTATTCGTGGAGTCCACGGTTGCTAAGCGGGATCCTTCGGCAATAGCAGTGCCCCGCGATCTCAGCCAGTTCGGATTGCCAGCGCGGAACTCACCGGACATGGCTTTAGCTAGTGTGCCGTCTGGCTGGAGGAGCAGAAGGGGCGCCGAGTAATAAAAATAGGTTCGTTCACGGTCGTCGGGGCCTACGGTTTTGCTGCGTAGGTACACCAACTCACCGATGAGAGCAGGACGGTATTCTACCCAGCCGTTGCGCCATGCAGTGCGCAGACGCCGAGAACGACTGACTTTCATGGCCACGCGTCGCAAGCCAATCCCCACGATGATCAGGATGATCAGTAAAGGGAAGACGGGAATGAAAGAGATGAGCCGAAACTGTGAAATGACATGTCGCGCTGAGCCGAGGAAATCGTAAATAAAAGTGAACGCCATGCCGCATACGAAGAGCACCACGATAGTGATAAAAATCCAGGTAGCCACGTCGCCAGACTTCAGGCGCCCAGGCAGCGGACCAGCCTCCTCGATGACCTCGCGGAGCCCTGAATTATCTATTCGCGCGCTCGGCTGAGCATCGTGGGCGCGCTGTTCTTTCGGAGCAAGCCGGGGTGTGGCGTTTAGACTAATTCCACACTGCGTCCGCGGAAGCTGTAGGGGAGTATGGTGCATACGCCATAGTGTAGCGTCAATCACACTCCGCCACTGAGCGTTAATCGCTTAGTGCTCGGCGCGGGAGCCGCGAATCGATTGTTCTACCAAACTCAACACCTGGTCTAGGTTCTTGGTGTCTCCCAGCGCGAGGCGGTTGATGAAGCCGTCCATGAAAGTCTCTAGGTACGTCACGAGGGTATCGATGGAGACGTCATCGCGCAGGCGACCTTTTTCGGCGTTGGATTCCAAGCGAGCGCGTACCGCCTTATCCAGAACTTCTTGCTCTTCGTGCCACCGAGCGGCGAAAGACGGATCGGTGCGCAGCATCGAGGTAACGGCCAGGCGAGTGGCCAACCAGTCGTGGCGCTCAGGGTGGCGCAGCATCTCGCTCATAACCTCAACCAGACCGTTATTTGCCACAACCTCGGCCTCGCGGGCCGCGTCTTCCCGGGCCAGGGCCAAAAAGAGAGACTCTTTATCGCCGAAGTGGTGAAAGATAGCCCCACGCGATTTGCCCGTGGCTTCTTCAAGGCGGCGGACTGTAGCACCGTCATAGCCGTGCTCCGCAAAGCATTTTCGTGCCCCAACCAGGATGTCGTTGCGGCGGCGATGAAGTTCGGAGTCGCTCATAATCGGCATGGCTGGAATCTCGCTCCTTATAGCACGGCGGGGGATAATCAGGTGATGAAAATACGTAAAGGTTAGGAAATAGAAAAGGCCAGCCAGCACTCGTTGTTGCTAGCTGGCCTTTTGCCTAGTTATGCGGGGCTATCCGTAGTCGGCGTCCCCGCATGCGGGACAAGGCTGGTTTAGGCCTTGACCATCTGGCGCAGAACGAACTGCAGGATGCCGCCGTGGCGGTAGTAGTCGGCCTCACCAGGCGTGTCGATGCGAACCTTGGCATCGAACTCAACGGTCTCGCCGGATTCCTTGGTAGCGGTCACGTGGACCGTCTTCGGAATGCCGCCCTCGTTAAGAGCCTCAATGCCCTCGATATCGAAGGTCTCGGTGCCGTCCAGGCCCAGAGACTCGTGGGACTTGCCCTCCGGGAACTGCAGCGGGATGACGCCCATACCGATGAGGTTCGAGCGGTGGATGCGCTCGAAGGACTCGGTGATGACGGCCTTCACACCAAGCAGGTTGGTGCCCTTAGCAGCCCAGTCACGGGAGGAACCGGTGCCGTACTCCTTGCCGGCAAGGACAACCAGCGGGATGTTGGCTGCCTTGTAGTTCTCGCAAGCATCGAAGATGAAGGCCTGCGGTGCGCCCTCCTGGGTGAAGTCGCGGGTGTAGCCACCGGCGACGTCGACCAGCTGGTTCTGGAGGCGGATGTTGGCGAAGGTACCGCGCATCATGACCTCGTGGTTACCACGACGGGAACCCAGGGAGTTGTAGTCCTGGCGCTCCACACCGTTGGCATCCAGGTACTGAGCGGCCGGGGTGCCCGGCTTAATGGAGGAAGCAGGGGAGATGTGGTCGGTGGTTACGGAGTCACCGAGCTTAGCCAGAACACGAGCGCCCTTGATGTCCTGAACCGGTTCCGGCTCAGTTGGCATGCCGTCGAAGTACGGTGCCTTGCGGATGTAGGTGGAGTCCTCGTTCCACTTGAAGGTCTCACCCTCCGGAACGTCCAGGCTGCGCCATGCGTCATCGCCCTTGAACACGTCGGCGTAGTCCGCCTCGTAGAGCTCGCGGGAGATGGCCTGCTGGATGGTGTCCTCAATCTCCTGCGGGGAAGGCCAGATGTCCTTGAGGAAGATATCGTTGCCATCCTGATCCTGGCCCAGCGGCTGGGTCTCGAAATCGAAGTCCATGGTGCCGGCAATAGCGTAGGCGATGACCATGATGGGGGAAGCCAAGTAGTTCATCTTGACGTCCGGGGAGATGCGGCCCTCGAAGTTACGGTTACCGGACAGCACCGCGGTAGCAGCCAGGTCATGCTCGTTGATGGCGTTGGAAATTTCCTCCGGCAGCGGGCCGGAGTTACCGATACAGGTGGTGCAGCCGAAACCGGAGAGGTAGAAGCCCAAGGCCTCCAGATCCTTCCAGAGGTCTGCGCGCTGGAAGTAGCCATCCACAACCTGGGAACCCGGAGCACAAATGGTCTTAACCCACGGCTTGGACTTCAGGCCCTTCTCGGCCGCCTTGCGGGCGATGAGGCCTGCGCCGACCATGACGGACGGGTTGGAGGTGTTGGTGCAGGAGGTGATGGAAGCGATGGCTACCATGCCGTGGTCCAAGGTGTACTCGCCGCCGTTCGGGGAGGTGACAGTCACCGGGTTGGACTGGCGGCCGGAGCCACCCTTGGCTGCGGATTCGCCCTCACCAGCGCGAGACTTGTTCAGGCCACCGGTCACGTCGACGAGGGAGTTCTCGTCGGCGCCCTCAGCGGTCATGCGCTTCGCCTCGATGGTGGACTCGTCTGCAACAACCTCGCCGGAAGCGTAGGTCGGCAGATCCTTACGGAACTGTTCCTTGGCCTCGGAGAGGAGGATGCGGTCCTGCGGGCGCTTCGGGCCGGCGATAGAGGGCTTAACGGTGGACAGGTCCAGCTCGAGGTACTCGGAGTACTCTGCCTCCGGAGCGTCCTGCTCCAGCCACATACCCTGCGCCTTGGCGTATGCCTCGACGCGGTCGATCTGCTCCTGCGGGCGGCCGGTGAGTTCGAGGTACTTGATGGTCTCCTCGTCGATCGGGAAGATCGCGGCGGTAGAACCGAACTCGGGGGACATGTTGCCGATGGTGGCGCGGTTGGCCAGCGGCACCGACTTCACGCCATTGCCGTAGAACTCAACAAACTTCTGAACGACGCCGTGCTGACGCAGCATCTCGGTGATGGTCAGAACCACATCGGTTGCGGTCACACCGGTCGGAATCTCGCCGGTGAGCTTGAAACCCACGACGCGGGGGATCAGCATGGACACCGGCTGGCCCAGCATTGCAGCCTCGGCCTCGATGCCGCCGACGCCCCAGCCCAGAATGCCCAGGCCGTTCTCCATGGTGGTGTGGGAGTCAGTGCCGATACAGGTATCCGGGTAAGCAACACCGTCGTTGTCGAAGACAACGCGGGAGAGGTACTCAATGTTGACCTGGTGGACGATACCGGTTCCCGGAGGAACAACGCGGAAGTTGGAGAAGTTCTCAGCACCCCAGCGCAGGAACTGGTAACGCTCCTGGTTGCGCTCGTACTCGATCTCAACGTTCTTCTCTAGAGCTTCGGTGGAGCCGAAGGCCTCGACGATGACGGAGTGGTCAATAACCATCTCAGCCGGGTTGAGCGGGTTCACCTGGTCCGGCTTGCCGCCGAGGGCGGTGATAGCTTCACGCATGGTTGCCAGGTCCACCACACAGGGGACACCGGTGAAGTCCTGCATAAGAACACGGGCCGGGGTGAACTGGATCTCGGTATCCGGCTCAGCGGAGGGATCCCAGTTCGCCAAAGCGTTAATGTGATCCTTGGTTACGTTCTTCCCGTCCTCGTAGCGCAGCTGGTTCTCAGCCAGCACCTTGAGGGAGTAAGGAAGCTTCTCCAGGCCCTCGACTGCGTTGATGTCGAAGTAGTCATAAGACTTACCGTTGACCTCAAGAGTCTTCTTGGCGCCGAAGGAGTTCAGGCTTTCAGTCATAAGGAGCTCCATTCCTTGCTTTTGCTTGTGGGTTATCGAACACTGGTCGAAGGTTCATCGAATTTGCCGTCATGCCCTAGCAGCCAACTGGAGCCAGGAATTTCGACAGTCTCAGAACGCTAATGTTCCGTATCTATTGTAGATGTAAGAACCCTCGGTTGACACCAGCATAACAGTACGAGCGTTCTGTTTCCTACATTTCGGGGGTAGCGGCGAGTCGCCCACGTCAACCGCACTGCACGGTTTAGGCTCAGTCGGGAGCAGCAGGGGGGAAACGCCCCCGCCAAAGAAATGAGCGTGACGAGCCGTGACGCCAAGCACAGCGATCAAGGTCCCAATGTTCATTGAGGCTAGAGATTAAGGAGAGGCGAATGATTCCTGCGGGAGTAGACGTAGATGACATCGCCGATCAGCTCTCGGCCGATGGCGTGGCATTCTCCAATCCAGAACTAGCGCTTGACGACGACCTCCAGACCCACATCGCAGAATCCCTCCAACCCAACCACGGCATTGCTGTCGTTGATGTTTTTCCGGAGAAAATTCCAGATCTCCGCGATCTGGCCACAACCCTTCAAGAGCAAACGGGACTTGACACAGTAATTCTCCAGGCACCCATGCGGGTGTCCGCGGTCAGTAATTCTTATGACCGGGCAGCCCTAGAGGCGGCCGAAGATTCGCTTCCCACCGGACTCGATCAGGTAACCCTGCTTAATGATTTTTATGCCGTTGCAGATCAGTTCTCCGTGCCGTGGTTGTTGATTTTTGCGGTCGCGTTCACCGTTGCGGCGGTCGCTGGATGGGCGAGTTTCCGGGCAGCCGCCACGGAGGTTGAACCAGCCGATCACTAGGCGAGAAGACGCCGACCAACACGCGCCGGCCTTCAGTGCGGGGGAGTAGGGAAGTGGCGAAAATCAACCACTAAGACTTGATTTTTCGCCGGGGGAGTGGTTGCCGCTAGGCTTTCGAGCCTTCCAAAGCTAGGTGTGCCACGAGACTTGAGACAGGCGCAGGGCGGGCAATTTCTCGTCCCGCTGGAGGGTGAAATCTCCGGCCGGCGGGCGGGCGATCCCGAGGTCGAAGCTGACGCCGCGAGGCAGAGCTCGAAGGGCGAAAGGCTAATGGGGTCTCGCACGCAAGTGCCGCCTCCTCAAGCACCCTCCGAATGGTGTGCCGCTAGGAACTCGCCCCCGAAGAGAGAAAGGCGCAAGGCAAGGCTTGGGACGCGACAAAGGGGCGGTGCCC
Organism: Corynebacterium sp. HMSC062A03; assembly: GCF_001811145.1. Lineage (NCBI taxonomy): Bacteria > Bacillati > Actinomycetota > Actinomycetes > Mycobacteriales > Corynebacteriaceae > Corynebacterium > Corynebacterium sp. HMSC062A03. The sequence goes on from NZ_KV803645.1 coordinate 145,250, forward strand.
GATGGGCAGGACAGGTGAGGGCCGAGGGTAGAGTGAGCAACATCACAGTCACACCTTCGTAACAATGTCATTGCAGGTTAGGTGCGCCTGTAACGCCGTGTGGTCATGCGTGGCTTATGTGAAAGATGGGGAAAGTGTGCGAGAAGGCGTGTCGGTGACGTATGGTTCACGTATCGACTCACGGGTTGACTATTGCTCCATACGTTCATGGACCAAGCCTTGACTCTCAACTGATTTGTCGCACGGGTATGTGGGGAAGCACGCCACGAGCGAAGGGAACTGTTGAGGTTCACCGCCTGGTGGATGACCGTCGCACCACTATGTTGATGCGCATAGCAGTACAGTTTGCTCGGCGCAGTCGGTACCAGTGTTCAAATTTTTTTAGATATCGAAACACCTACCTCCCGAGTGGAAGAGGCTTCATACACTTCATACGCATGCCTTTTTGAGGGCTGCGTCGGCCTGGGTTCCATCGGTTTCCGGTTGGGTGCCAGCCACGAGGGCTTGCGCGTGCGCCACTATTGGTGCGAGACGCGACCCTTCCATGAGCGCGGCGCCGAGCGAGGAGGAACCGACATAGGACTTATCGCCAGATTAGGGTGTGTGCCCCCTCATCGCCGGATCGCGCAGTCATATTTAAGCGCGCTCTATGCGGAGCAAACGAGCCCGCGAGTGCGCAGTCTGATTTGCTTTTATAAAGCGGTCCGGCTTGATGTTGGTGCACACACGAGACGCCGCGCAGTATCGTGTTGCCCCGTGTCAGTGATGGTGCAGCCCAACTTATTCGACCTATATTGTCGTGAAGTTGCTCGTAATCATCTAGGGCAACCCGCGTGGGCATACCCCGGCCAGCACCGGGTGCCAGCCTTTTCGGTTCCACTTATTCCTTTGGACGTAGCCGTCGTCGTAACATCCTGCGGGAAGACCGAGCTAGCTATGCGCACTTTGCGTGCCTTAACTACCGTTTGCCTGGCTGACTCGTTGCCTGTACCGCTCGATGTCCGGCACGCATGTCTGCACGACACGCATGACAGTTCCAATGAGGTAGGTGCCTAGGAGATAACTCTCGTGGCCACCACATCGTCATTTGGCTTCCGGCGTTTCAAGGCAGCTTTCGCTGCCATTGCGACCACCGCAGCCTTGTCTACCGCTTCTTCGCTCGCTCCTGCAGTGGCGGAGGAGCCTGAGCGGCTCAATATTGAGTCACTGCTGTCCTCTGATAGTCCTTCCATCGCTGACCTCGCCGGCGCCATCGCTCAGATTGAGGAACGCATCGCGCAAGCGGAGGCCGAAATCGGCATCCAACGTGAAACCGTCAACCGGGCGCTCGTTGATCTCAATGACGCTCGCACTAAGGCAGCCCAGGCTCGCCAGGGAACCGCGACGGCTCGCCAGGAGCTTGATGATGCCCAGGCAGACGTCGCCGATGCTCAAGCCAAGCTGGACGAGGTCTCACGCTCTGCCTACCGCCGAGCAAATACCTCTGACGCCGTTTCCCACGCGGCCGGCAAGGATGCCCGATCGGATATGTTGGAGCGCCAGTCCTACCTCCGCTCGCAATCAGAAAAGCAACAGGCCATTGTGAGCGATCTGGAAAAGGAGCGCACGGAGAAGGCCAACAAGGAGTCGCAGCTACGCAAGACCCAGCAGTTGGCTGAGGAGCGCGCAGAGAAGGCGGCCGATGCTGAGTCCGCTGCACGCGAACAGCTCTCCGCTTCCGAAGCTTCAATTGAAGAATCTGCGGCCGAGCGCGAGGACCTTCTCTCTCAACTCTCATCTCTCCACAAGGCCCTTAATCAAGCTAAGGGTGTTGACGTGGTCGATTCGTCAAGTCCAGAGACCGGAAAGAACGTCAACGATGAGGCCTTGTCGCCAGCGGGGGAGGCCGGTACTCAGGACACAACTACGGCCCCAGCCGATGACTCCACAGAGTCGACCCCAGAGACCGATTCCGTCGCGGCCGCCGGCCCTTCAGCCTCCGAGGCGAAGGACCCTACTTTGCAATCACAACGCTCTGCGCCCTCCGTTTCTGCTGAAGACATGGATGCGCTCTCGAGTGCCGCAAGCACTGTGGCCAACGATCCGAACGTGCAGGAATTGTCGTCGACAAGCACTGCAAGCTCCGCTGAAGAGGAGGCGACTTCAGGCGGCAGCGGCAGCTCCTTCGACCCGAGCGGGATCGATGCTGAGACGGTTGCATTGGGCATTGGCGCGGTAGGAACCGTAGCTTCCTTGGTCGCCGCTTCTCAGCCAGGCCACAGCAACAGCTTGAGCCAGGACGAGATCGACGCTTTGGTTGAAGGCTCCTCAAAGCTTTTCGCCCTGCAGGGCGAAGGCGCGAGCATCGCGGAGGCTAGCGATTCTGCTTCCGCGACTTCGGATGAAGACACTGTGGAGTCCGAGGTTTCCGGTGTGCTGGATCCACTTGACACGACCGATAGCGTCACGGATAAGGCTTCCGAATCTCTGGGTGATGCCTCCCGTGAGGCAAAGATCGAGACTGTCATTTCGCGCGCGACGTCCCAGGTAGGTGTTCCGTATGCGTGGGGCGGTGGCGATGCAAACGGTCCCACCCAGGGCATTCGTGACGGCGGCGTGGCGGATTCCCACGGTGACTACAACAAGGTCGGCTTCGACTGCTCGGGCCTTGTTCTCTATGCCTTTGCAGGAGTAGGCATTTCCCTGCCGCACTACACCGGCTACCAGTACCAGAAGGGGACCAAGATCGCACCGAGTGAGATGGAGCGTGGTGACCTAATCTTCTACGGCCCAAGCGGCAACCAACACGTGGCGATCTACCTCGGCGATGGCACGATGGTTGAAGCCCCGCAGTCTGGTCAAAACGTCAGCATTACCCCTGTGCGTCAAGGCGGCATGGCACCCTATGCCGTGCGCCTGATCTAGAACAGCCCGTTGCTAGACTGGGCTGCATGACTGACACACTGCGTACTGCCCAGGGCAACGCCCACAGCACCGATTCGGTGCCCTCTTCATTCGACGCCCTCCTCGTTCTTTCTTTCGGTGGCCCGGAAGCAAACGAGGAGGTCGTCCCGTTTTTGGAGAACGTTACCCGTGGCCGCGGCATTCCGCGCGAGCGCCTTATCGAAGTTGGGGAGCACTACTTTCACTTCGGTGGTAAAAGCCCCTTGAACGAATTGAACCGAGAGATTATTGACAACGTGGCCGTGGAGCTCAAGGCTCGCGGACATAATCTACCGGTTTACTTTGGTAACCGTAACTGGCATCCCTTCGGAACAGAAGCTGTCGAGAAAATGGCTGCCGACGGAGTGCGCAACGTGGCTGTCTTTGCTACCTCGGCGTGGGGTGGCTACAGTGCTTGCCGACAATACAACGAAGACATCGTCGCTTTGCGCAAGTACGTCGAAGACAAGAACTTGCCCGCCATGACCTTCACCAAGCTTCGTCAGTTCTTCGATCACCCGAAGTTCATCGAAGAGATGGCTGCCGCGGTCCGAGATGCCTACGCACAGGTCCCGGAAGACAAGCTGGCTAGCACCCGCATGCTGTTTACTGCCCACTCAGTTCCAACGGCGCACGATGCAGTGGGGGGTGCTGAAGGAGATAAGCACATTTACTCCCGCCAGGTGGCGGAAGCTTCCCGTCTCGTCGCCGAGGCAGCAGGGGTGGAGGACTATGACCTTGTATGGCAGTCGCGGTCAGGCAACCCGGCTACTCCATGGCTAGAGCCGGACATCGTCGATCACACGACGCTCATCCACCAGGAGGACGGTGTCGATGGCGTCGTCGTGTGTCCCATCGGATTCATCTCCGATCATATGGAGGTCATCTGGGACCTCGATTCAGAACTAAAGCAAGCCGCCGAGGAGATGGGGGTTAGCGTCTATCGCACCCACACCGCTGGTCCAACCACTCGTTTCGCCTCGCTCATCGTGGACCTCATCGATGAGCTGGAGCAGGGAACCGAGCCCGTTTCTCTCGGAGACGTCACTGTCCAAGGTTGCACCGTCGATGGTGCCCCCTGCGCTGAAGGGTGCTGCGATATCTGGTCGCTGCACAAGCCGCATTAACGCGCGAAATCCGTGAGCGCGTAGGCCACGCCAGCCATTCGTGCTTGACGGATGTGGCGCCATAGGCGCAGCAGCTGTGGATCGAGGCTGTGGTCCTGGATGCGGTCGGTCACTGTCTCGATGATGGCCGCGACGCGATCAGCGCGCGCAAAAAGTTTTGCTGCGCGCCCCGGTACCGCAGCGGGTAAACCCGGAGTGTCATAGAAGTCACTAAGAGTTCCCACCGTCAGCCGCGGATTGGGGAGAGCATCGCTGCGGTAGCCCAGAGCTTCGATGAGTGCTGCGGATTCATTCGTTGCGGCGCTCAATAGCGCATCAGCCTCGCCCGGGCTTAGCCACGCAGGCGAGGGGAGCGCAGCAGTTTCCTCAATTACCATCCACTGGGTGGCGCCGTCGGCATAAGAGGGCACCAATACTAAATGACGGTCTCTATCGTTGGTCCGCACCACGATAGCGCCGGCCGGATTATTAGCCGCTGCACGCGCCGAATCCGAACCCGCCGGTAGTGCTGGCGCCTCACCCGGGCCAGAAAGGATGAGTCGCAGGAGGGGCTCGCGTTCACCGCGCTCGATAATGGAGATGGTTTCGCGTCGGAGACGTGACATAACATCAAGGAAGGGTTCTCCGTTCGCTCCCTGCTGTTCCCCGCCTAGCTCGCGGAGGGCATCAAGGAAATCATCGGCGGATTCGTGTCCCCACAGCCACGCGCCAAGCCAGACGGCGACGTTTTGTACGGGGGACCAGACTTCGGCGCGCATATCCATGGCTGGACAGTGTAGACGATAGGGTAGACCGCTATGAGCTTGAATTCCCGGGATCCTTACGGCGGCGACATTTTCGCCGGACATGCACGCAACAAGAAAACCGAATACCCCGAGGTGCCCGCAGAACCGGGGCTGGTCGTCGAGGTTCGCGGAGACGATTTCGTGGGGGCGGTGATGGGCGTGGACAAGACCGCGTGGGGGCCAGTCGTGCGCCTCGAAGATCGTCACGGTACCGAGCGAGTATTCAAACTTGTCAAGGGCGGCTTCCTTGTAGAGGGGCAGCCGGTGACGCTGACGAGATACGTCGAGAAGCAAGCGCCCAGAAAGTCGAACTCTGGATCGCGCCGCGTTGAGAACGTTGAGGCGAAAGTAGCCGCGCCATCGCGCATTTGGGTCGAAGGCATCCATGATGCGGCGATCGTGGAGAAGGTCTGGGGGCACGACCTGCGAGTAGAGGGCGTGGTAGTCGAATACCTCGAGGGTCTAGACAACCTCGAGGAACGCCTCGCTGAATTCCAGCCAGGACCTGGGCGCCGCGTGGGAGTTCTCGCGGATCACCTCGTAGAAGGCTCAAAGGAAACGCGGTTGACGCAAACAGTGGGCGAGCATGTGCTCGTGACCGGACATCCCTTCATTGATATCTGGGCAGCCGTTAAACCCGAGCGCCTAGGGCTGCGCGCCTGGCCCGAAGTTCCCTATGGGGAGGACTGGAAGACTGGTATCTGCCGGCGAACGGGCTGGTCCGATCCCAAGGAAGGCTGGAGCCGTGTTTATAATGCCGTCAATTCCTTCCGGGATCTCGATTCCACGCTCATCGGCGCTGTAGAACGTCTCGTAGACTTCGTCACGACGCCCGAGCTGCGCAAAGAAGATCTTCTTTAGTTCGAGTTCGCTCGGTCGATGAGATTCACCGCGAGCTGACATCCGGCGGTTTCCGCTGCCCAGCCTGCCGCCTGGAGGCGCTGGGACATAGCCTGTTTGGAGATACCCAATTCCTCGGCGGCCTCATTCTGGTTTAGTCCTCCGCGCACCAAGGATGTAGCCTCGCGGCCCTCCATCGTGCGCTTAGTGAGTACGAAGCCGAGGAGAGCGAAGGCCGCTGCAATATCCTGCGCTTCCTGCGCCCGCCCGCGCCGATCAACCTTGGCGTAGACATGCCCCGCGCGTGCTGATCCCTTCACAGCAGCGGTAGCGACGGCGCGCGTCTCGGCATCTCCCGCGCCCTCGCCCGGGACAACACCGATACCGATGGCCCAGTCACCGTCCGCAAGAAGTGCCATGACGACATCGCACACCGCGGAAGAGGAGTAGGCAACGGCGCAAATATCCTCGACGCCAAGGACCTCGAATTCACCGACGCCCTCCAGCGTGGAAAGCGCAGCTGCGGAGCGTTGGACCAAATCGGCGCGGCGCACCGAGCGACCGCGGTAGCGGGCATGGACTGCTAGCACGTTGAGAGACTCCTTCCAGTGAGAAACAACGTTTAGTCTACCCCTTGCGCTTGACCGGTCGTTGCATACCGGGCTCGAGCGGCAAGCGCGTGTCTAAAATGAGTCCGGCGATACCGAGTGCAGCGGCGAGGACAAAGCCAACGATGGTGTAGGGGCTTGTCTTACCGGTAAGCGCGTCCCCGAAAAAGACACCGATAGCGGTCGTGGGAATCGAACCGATGAGAGTGGCGATGGAAAACTGCAGGACCGAAATTGGGGTGAGGGCCGCGACATAGTTTAATAAGGAAAACGGAACTCCCGCGACCATCCGCAATGAGGCCACGGCGAGCCAACCGCGGCGGTCCAGGCGCGCATTGATTGCATAGACCGCCGGGTGCGTGAGGTGCGGGCGAATCCATTCACCAAGCAACCTGCGGATTATCAGCAGGGAAACAGTGGCGGAGATGGTCAGTGCGACGAGGGAGATGACCAGCCCGAGCCACGGGCCGAAGAGGAGCCCCGCGGCTAAAGTCCATACTGTTCGGGGGATGGGGAACTGCGTGAAGAAGATATAGGAGCCGGCAAAGGCGACGAGGAACCATGGCCCGAGGTGCTGCGACCAAGAACGGAGCGCGGCGAGAGAGGGGACGTCGACAAGCACGGCAAGAATCACCAGCGCCATGCCGGTGAGGATTACCGCCGCCCAACGCTTCCACGTCCAGCGGCTGCAGCTCCGCCAAGCCGAGCGCGCCAAAGACGTACAAAAGTCACCGACGCTGTGCACCCAACCAGTTTTCATAGGGCTACAAGCTTAATCCGAGTGAGGCCGAAATCCTCATTGGATCCAAGCGCGTCCCGCGAGTCGCGGTGTCTGGGGAGGAACTGGGAGTAGCGCCCCAACTTGCTGGCAAGCCTCGGTTCGATGCACGGTTTCAGCACTCCGCGGTGGATACTTATCTGAGGCACGCATCCGCATGAACTTTCTTCATAACCTCACGTCTTATATGGACGCGGCTACCTTGCTTGAGGCTTTTGGGCCATGGGTCATAGGCGGTATTGGCCTCGTGGTGTTCATTGAGTCAGGAGTACTCTTTCCGTTCCTTCCGGGGGATTCACTCCTGGTGGCCGCTGGTACGGCTGAAATGCCCTATAAAAAGTTCATCGGATGGAACGTTAGCGGGGCAGTGGCATGGGTGCTCTCCATGAATTTGGTCGGCGTCTTCTTGGGAAATATTCCAGGCATTGCCGATTCGATTGAGAAGATCATGCTGCTTATCATCGCGCTGTCTGTAGTGCCCATCCTGATCAAGGCTGTGCACAGCTACGTCACGTCGAAGAAGAAGGCAACTGTAGTGGAAGAAGCGGAACCTATTAATAGCCGGGCAGCTTAGCAGTCCACGTAGCGAGCGTACTCACCCCGCAAGCGAGCATGGGTGACATAAACGGGTTCGTTGTCCCCAGCGTGCCGCAATTCCTCCGTGAGGCCGGCCATGACCGCGTCGCGGGCTTGCGCATGGGTGGAGTGGAAGCTCATCACCGTGCCATCAACAACGGCGTCACCGCGTCGTTTAACCACAACATACTGAGAGTCCTCGGGGGCCTCGACCACATGGCGCTGGGCGGTGAAGGGATCTAGATAGGTAAAAGTAGCGTGCATACGCACCCACTGTACCGATGCGAAAAGCCCCGTGAATCGCCTGCCTTTCTGGCAATGCGAAACACGGGGCTTCTATCTGTGCCCGAGGGGGGACTTGAACCCCCACGTCCGTTAATAGGACACTAGCACCTCAAGCTAGCGCGTCTGCCATTCCGCCACCCGGGCTAGGGTGTTTGTTCAGCCTCTCGGCTGGGCACTCGCATACTGTATCCCGAATGGGCATAACTTCACAAATCAGCAGCTCACGCGGTGTTTTAGGCTCGTGCAGTGTGCTGAAAACACAACGATGAAACTCGCTCGCCCCAACCGAGCGCTTACTGCCGCTGTCTAGGGCAGAAGACCATTCGTCGGCATGGGTTTTAGCTTTCCGGTACAAATGAATCTATGACTAAGAACACTTCAGATTCCGTTGAGAGCTACGCCACCGATTCCCGCTTTCCCGGCCCGGACCCTTATGCACCACTGGGGGATGTCCCCGCATTCACCGTAACGTCCACTGATATTGAAGAGGGGGCGGAAATCGCAGAGCGCTTCCGCGCTCCTGAGAACATCTCACCGCAACTCTCGTGGTCGGACGTACCCGAGGGAACCAAGTCCTTCGCTGTCACCTGCTTTGACCCGGACGCTCCGACGGGTTCCGGTTTCTGGCACTGGGCTGCGTTCAATATTCCGGCTGACGTACGTGAGCTTCCTACGGGAGCAGGCTCCGCGGAAGACCTTGGGCATGAAGGTGTCATCAGCTTGCGCGGAGACTCCGGCCAGCGCGTTTATTACGGGCCCCAGCCGCCAGCTGGTCATGCCCCGCACCGCTACCTCTTTGCGGTCCACGCCGTCGACGTTGAGCGCCTCGACATCGACCCGGAGGCAACGCCGACGGTCCTTGGGTTTAACCTTTTCTTCCACACCCTCGGCCGTGCGATTACGTGGGGCTGGTACGAGGCCCACTAATACGGCCCATTAGACTCGGCACAATGACTAGGAATTCGGATACTAACCCCACGACTGACGGAGTAGATATCCCCGCCGCCCTGCGCGTGGGCGGCGCTTTCATGTTGCTGGCCGCCGTGTTAGCACTATTTGGGCTCGTATCGATTTTCACCGACGGCTGGGGCGCCACCTTTGAATGGACATGGCGCCACCTCGCCATCGTTGGCGCGGCGCTGCTCGTCGGTGCATTCAGCACCCAACGCCGCGATCAGCGCGGCAGCCGCGAGCAAATCATTGCGCTAGTCCTAGCGCTGGTGCTCATCATCGCTAGCCGCGCACTGCCCAGTACGGTCCTCACCACGATGGGGCAGTACGTGGTTTTCCTCTACGCCGTGGCTGCAGGCCTGTGCGCGGTCATTATCCGCCGCACACTGCGTTAAGTGAAACGCATGAAGCGCGGAAGCCCCTCATCCGTGCTTCTCTTCATCGACAGGGCTAAGCCCCCTCGAAGACTCTTCGGGGGCTTAGTCGATCCATCCCAGACCGGAGCCAACTGCCTCCGAGATGTTACTGAGGCCGTGCGCGCGAATCTGCTGGGCAATGCCGCGGTGAATGTCGCGAATCCAATCCGGTCCACCATAAATCAGTCCGGTGTAGCCCTGCAGCAGCGAGGCACCGGCAGTAATACGTTCCCATGCCTGCTCCGGCGTGGAAATTCCGCCCGCCGAAACCAGCACCAGTTCATCGCCTACGCGGGCGTGAAGTCGCTTGAGCACTTCCATCGAACGCTCAGCCACCGGGGGACCCGACACGCCACCCGCGCCCATGGCAGCAACCTCGTCGGCCGGGGTATTCAACCCCTCACGGGAAATAGTGGTGTTGGTAGCCACGATCCCGGCCAAGCCAACTTCCACGGCCATATCCGCCACGGCATCAATATCTTCATCGCTGAGATCGGGAGCAATCTTGACCAAGACCGGCGAGGAAGTCGATTCCACCACGGCTTCCATGATGGGGCGGAGGGACTCCACTGCCTGCAGGTCACGCAATCCTGGGGTATTAGGGGAGGACACATTAACCACGACATAATCGGCCAGATCCCCCAGCACAGATGCGCACTGACGGTAATCATCCACAGCATGCTCGGCGTCGGTGACCTTGTTCTTGCCAATGTTGATGCCCACGACATCGTTGTAGCGGCGCTTGCGTAGATTGCGCGCGGCGGCCAGCGCACCCTCATTGTTAAAGCCCATGCGGTTTAGGATCGCCTTGTCCGCCTTGAGTCGGAACAGGCGGGGAGTAGGGTTTCCGGGCTGCGCCTTCGGGGTGATGGTGCCCAGCTCGGCATAGCCGAAGCCAACGGGGGTCCAGACATCAGCAGCCGCCGCGTTCTTGTCGAAGCCGGCCGCCAACCCTAGCGGACGTGGGAAGCGCACCCCAAAGACTTCCTGTTCCAATACCGGATCATTAACCGGTACCACCTTTCCCAGCGCGCGATTGAGCGGGCCACCGGCTTGGAAGATAGCGAGCCCGCCGTTGATGATTCCGTGGATTCGCTCTGGGTCGAGTTTAAACATTCCCTTCAATGCTGCCTGGTAGGCAGCATGGCGGGCGCGGTCAAGAGCGGAGTACTGCATGAAGTGTCCTTAGCTGAGGTTGCGAATGAGGTCTTTGAGACCGGATGCTAGCGCGGTGATGTGTCGAGTTGCGGATCGGTGATGAACTGGAGGCCTTCACCGGATGCGGAGGCGGTGACGAGGGTGCCGTCGCCCAGCACAGCAATAGTGCGTGCATCAGCCACAGTGTCCATGGTGCCAACGTTTTCTGGGACGCCCGCGGAAACGGTATAGGCGTGGAGATGGTTGTTATCGGTGGTGGTTACCCACGCCAGTGTGCGGCCGGCATCCCAAGCCACGCCCCACGGTGTGCCGTCGGTGTTGCCGTATTGGTGCAGGCGAATAACGTCGCTGGCAGTGTAGATAGCCACGCGTTTGCCTACGGTGTCCGATGCCACGACCACGGCCCCTTCGCCGCCGGAGATCTGGCCGACGCCCTGGCCTACACGCAGACGCCCGCCCGCACGGTCCTTTTCCCAATCGAGAGATTGAATCGTCGAGTCTTCCCTTAAGACGCGGACGATGCCGTCCGCACCCTCAGAAACGGGAACGGAAATGAGCTGATCCGAACCGGCCTCCACCGTGATGCCGGTGCTGCGTTCCCCGTCGCGGTACACGCCGACGGTGGTCGAGTCCTTTGAACCAACGAATACTTCACCGCTGGAAGCCTCCGCGGCTACCGTTACGGGCTGCTCCTCATCCACTGCCAATTCCTGTGGGGAATCCGGCTGAGACGGATCAACAAGCAAGACTTTTTTCCCACACGCGAGGAGGAAATGCTTGTCAGAAGCGGTCAGGTCGCCGCACTTCTGATCGACGGAAATCTGCGTGGCCTTTTCTTCCTCAAAGTCCGCAGCCGAACCTACAGCGAGGGAGTCCTCGGTGCGCACGGCGAGGGTATCACCCACCGCCGCGAGGTCAGTCACGGCAGCGTAGGGCACGACGGTGCCCACTGGCTTCGATGACTCTGGGGAAGAAGCGGGTTCGGCCTTGCCATAGACCGCCGAGTTGGGGTCCCCGCCAACCCCTTCCGTGGGATTGCAGGCGGCAAGGGCGCATGTGCTGGCAAGAAGGGCAGAAGAAAGCAGGACTCGACGCATTTTCACGATCCCTCATCCTAGCAGTCAGCGTGGTGGAAACCGGAAGCCATGGAGCGCGCTAGTAGGCTGTCGCGGGTGACTACAACAGCTACAACTGACGCCATGACATGGGTACAGGTCATCGTCTTGTCTCTTGTCCAAGGCCTCACCGAATTCCTGCCCGTGAGCTCTTCGGGGCACCTACGCATCGTCTCCACGCTCTTTTGGGGGCAGGACGCCGGCGCCTCCTTTACTGCCGTTATCCAGCTCGGCACTGAGTTAGCAGTGATTGTGTACTTCGCGGGAATGATCTGGCAGATCCTCAAAGGGTGGTTCATAGGTCTCGTGCACAAGGAGCAGCGTGGCCAGGACTACCGCATGGGGTGGATGGTCATCGTCGGCTCAATCCCGATTGGCATCCTAGGCGTCCTGGGCAAGGACCTGATCAGGGATAACTTGCGCAACCTGTGGATTACAGCATCCATGCTCGTGCTTTTCTCCGTTGTCTTCATCATCGCTGAGAGGGTGGGCAAAAAGGAGCGCAGCTTCGAGGACTTGACGATGCGCGATGCCATCGTCATGGGCCTATGCCAGTGCTTAGCTCTCATCCCAGGTGTCTCGCGCTCGGGAGGCACGATTTCGGGCGGCCTCTTTTTGGGCTTGGATCGCGAGGTGGCGACGCGCTTTAGCTTCCTCCTCGCCATTCCTGCGGTTATGGCTTCGGGCCTGTTTTCGCTTGGCGACGCCTTCGGCCCCACCGTGGGGCAATCTGCCACCGGCGCCCAACTGCTCGTCGGCACGCTCATCGCTTTCGTCGTCGGTTATGCGTCTATTGCGTGGCTGCTGAAGTTCGTGGGTAACCACTCCTTCGAGTGGTTTGCGGCCTACCGCATCCCTGTCGGGCTCCTCGTCATGCTCTTGCTGGGCCTCGGGGTGCTCGCCCCTTAATAACCGGGCATGCGCCAGTTGCGGAGTCAGTACACGTTAGGATGGTGCCCATGCACTCTTGGCCTGTCCCGCACATCGATTCCGTACCTGGCGCCCCGTCGCCGCTTCACCTCTATGATTCCGCTGATGAAGAGGTAAAAAAGCTCAACATCGAGGGGGAGACCGCCACCATGTATGTCTGTGGCATTACCCCGTATGATTCCACCCACCTGGGCCATGCGGCGACCTATCTCACCTTTGATCTGATCTACCGCCAGCTGCTGGATAACGGCTACAAGGTGAATTACGCCCAGAACATCACCGACGTGGATGATCCGCTCTTCGAACGCGCCGAGCGCGATGGCGTGGATTGGCGCGAGTTGGGTACCTCGCAGATCAATCTTTTCCGCTCCGACATGGAACTGCTCTCTGTGTTTCCTCCGCAGCACTTCGTTGGGGCGATGGAAGCCATCGATGAGATCACGGAGATGGTGCAGGCGCTTCTCGACGCAGGTGCAGCCTACGTCGTCGATGACCCCGACTATCCGGACGTCTACGCATCCATCGAGGCCACGAAGAACTTCGGCTACGAATCGAATTATTCCCGGGAGCAGATGGAGACCTTCTTTGCCGAGCGCGGCGGTGACCCGGACCGCCCCGGTAAGCGTGATCCGCTAGATGCCTTGATTTGGCGTGCCCACCGCGAGGGCGAACCCGCCTGGGAATCTCCTTTTGGTCCGGGGCGTCCGGGCTGGCACATTGAGTGTTCTGCCATCGCGACCAACCGGCTCGGCTCCAGCTTCGATATTCAGGGTGGAGGTTCGGATCTCAAGTTTCCGCACCACGAGTTTTCTGCGGCGCATGCTGAGGCCGCCCGTGGTGTCAAACGCATGGCCCAGTCCTATGTGCACACCGGCATGATTGGCTTGGAGGGCACCAAGATGTCCAAGTCTTTGGGTAACCTGGTCTTCGTCCACAAGCTAGTGGAGGCAGGCGTTGATCCCTCTGCGATTCGCCTTGGAGTATTCTCCAGCCACTACCGTGAGGACCGGGACTGGTCCGACGAGGTCCTGCACACCGCGCAGGAGCGTTTGGAGCGCTGGCGCGCGGCCTCCCGAAACCCAGGAACCGTGGAAGAGATCAAGGACGTTGTCCACAACGTGCGCCAAGCGTTGGCAGACGATGTGGATACCCCGCGCGCTATTGCGGTTCTTGATCAGTGGGCTGAGAATGCCCCAGGGGCAGCGGAAGCGTCCGAAGAAGCATCTAACGTTCTGCGCACTGCAGTTAATTCCTTGCTGGGCGTGCGCCTCTAGGAAACTTCAGGCATGATTTAGCTCATGACGATTCGTGCAGAATTCCAGCCCACCGTTGATGAGTTCATGTCCAACCTGCAGTCCTTCGCTACCGGGGATTACCTCAAGGAAGAGGAGAAGGAGTTCTGGGAGGCACCGTTTGATGCTTCGGTGCTCCCAGACCTCCGCTCTATCTTGGAGTCCTTCCTCGAGAACCTAGATAAACTTCCAGATGATCCAGATGGTGGTCTCCTGGGAGCCGCGGTACGTCCTTCCGTCGAGAAGCTCGCAGCTTTCAACCGCAAGAACGCCGACGCTGTACTTGAGCCAGAGGAGAAGGAGGAGCTCACCGAGCTTATTCACTCGGCCTCCGCAGCAACAGGTGCAGATGATGAAGCCCTCGCGCAGCTACCGGAGCTGGATTTCTAATTGACTGATACCGATCAGACCGCACATACCTGTCGTCCCGCCGCGATCTTCTGGGACATGGACGGCACACTCACCAACTCTGAACCACTATGGGAAGAGGCCACCTTTTACCTCTCCGAAACGTTGGGGCGCCGGCTGACACCTACTGAGCGTTTGGCGACGGTCGGCGCGACCTTTGAGGACACGCTCGCGATCTGCGCTGACAAAGCCGGCGTCGAGCTCCAGTCTGGTGATAGCGAACGCTACCGCATGCTCATGTTCGACTACGTAAAGTCGCTTTTTTCCGATCATCTCGAGATATTCCCGGGAATTTCGGAGCTTCTTGGTGAGCTCAAGGATGCGGGAATGCCGATGATGGTGACCACGAACACTGAGCGCTACGTGGCGGATTCCGCAATCGCGGCGTTGGGCCGAGACTATTTCGTTGACACGATCTGCGGCGACGAGGTTCCCCACGGCAAACCAGCTCCTGATATGTATGCCGAGGCTGCCCGCCGGGTAGGTGCTCGACCCCAGGATTGCCTCGTATTCGAGGATTCGGCGGCAGGTATGCGCGCGGCGGTCGCCGCTGGCTGCTCCGTCATTGGCCTGCCGGAAGGGGAGCACGTTACAGTCCCAGACGAGGTCACTGTCATCGCCGAACTGCGAGGCAGCGGGCACCGCCACCTGGAAGGTGCGACGGCGCGCGATATTTATGAGTGGTATCAGCGCTTGCGCTCACTGTAGCCGGAGAATTTCGGCCGGGGTGCAGAATTTTATGCAGCGGTGTGGAAGAATATTCCTTTGTGAAGAATTTTGAAAGCCTGTTTGAGGAACTGTCCCAGAAGATCGCCGAACGCCCCGAAGGCTCCGGCACCGTGGAAGCCTTCGATAAAGGAATCCACCACTTGGGCAAGAAAATCATCGAAGAGGCTGGCGAAGTGTGGATTGCGGCCGAGTACCAGTCCGATGAGGAACTCGCTGAGGAGATGTCGCAACTGCTGTACTGGCTCCAGGTTATGGCGCATAAGCGCGGCCTGAAGCTCGAGGATATTTATTCCTACCTTTAGTCGGCCCCTTGCCGTCCTAGTACACAGCCAACATCGCAGTCAGCGTAGAAAGTACCGCACACCAATGATCAAAATTGCCGTCCCCAACAAGGGGTCCCTGTCCGAGGCCGCCCTCGAAATCCTGAAGGAAGCTGGATACAAAGGCCGTGGACACAACAAGTCACTCAACGTCGTGGATGAGGAGAACGGAGTCGAGTTCTTCTTCCTGCGCCCAAAGGATATTGCCATCTACGTGGCGCAGGGCGTCCTGGATCTGGGCATCACCGGCCGTGATTTGGCACTGGATTCCCGCGCAAAGTTCAACGAAGTTCTAGCCCTGAATTTTGGCGGCTCCACCTTCCGCTATGCCGCACCGGCGGGGGAGGAGTGGGACGTCGCCAAGCTGCAGGGCAAGCGTATTGCCACGTCTTATCCCAACGTGGTTCGTGATAACCTCGCAGCCAATGGCATCGACGCGCAAGTCATCCGCCTTGACGGTGCGGTCGAGATTTCAATTCACCTTGGTGTCGCAGATGTCATTGCCGATGTGGTTTCCACAGGCACCACACTGCGCCAGCAGGGCCTTGAGCCCTTCGGTGAGCCCATCGTGACTTCGGAGGCTGTGGTGATTAAGCGCGAAGGCGAAGACGTCACTGCAGATGAGAACGTTGTGCTCAGCCGCATCCGCGGAATCCTCAATGCACGCCACTTCGTCATGCTCGACTACAACGTGGCAGAGGAAAAGCTGCCTGAGGTCGAAGCAGTGACTCCTGGTCTGACGGGACCGACCATCTCTCCTTTGGCCCGGGAAGGCTGGGTCGCTGTGCGCGTCATGGTTCCCCGCAAGTTGGCGAATCAAGTTATGGACAGCCTCGAAGGGCTCGGAGCAGAAGCGATTCTCGCTTCAGATCTGCGCATTGCCCGCTTTTAGGGGGATATTCCAAACATTTTATTCGCGCACCTAGCTACTATGGTGGCTGACCATCATCGTTCTTCGATTTTTATGCAAGGAGTCAGCCCCGATGGCAAAGACAACAAAGAAGGATGCTCAGCCAGAGGCCAAGGAGACCAAGGACGTGAAGTCTCAGGTCGAGGAAAAGGCCACTAACAAGTCTTCGAAGGCCCCGTCTAGCAAGAAGACGCGTACTGAGACTGATCTTCTCGGCTCCGTGGAGGTTCCGAGTGATGCGTACTACGGCGTTCACACGCTGCGCGCTATCGAGAACTTCCAGATTTCCTACGTGACCATCAACACCATCCCGGATTTCATCCGCGGTATGGTGCAGGTCAAGAAGGCCACCGCGATGGCTAACCGCCGTCTGCACGTCCTTCCTAAGAAGAAAGCAGAGGCAATCATCTGGGCCTGTGACCAGATCCTGGAAGAGGGCCGCTGCATGGACCAGTTCCCGCTGGATGTCTTCCAGGGTGGCGCTGGTACCTCCCTCAACATGAACACCAACGAGGTTGTGGCCAACCTGGCGCTCGAGTACCTCGGTGAGGAAAAGGGTTCCTACGACGTCATCAACCCGAACGATGATGTCAACATGTCCCAGTCCACCAATGACGCGTACCCCACCGGCTTCCGCTTGGGCATCTACTACGCCATGGAAGACCTCATCGAGCGCATCGATTCCCTGCAGGCAGCATTCCACGCCAAGGGCAATGAATTCGTTGACATCCTGAAGATGGGCCGCACCCAGTTGCAGGATGCCGTTCCGATGACCCTTGGTGATGAATTCAAGGCCTTTGCGCACAACCTTGCGGAAGAGCAGGCCATCCTGCGCGACGCCCAGAAGCGTCTGCTGGAGATCAACCTCGGCGCAACCGCTATCGGCACTGGCGTGAACACCCCGGCCGGCTACCGCCACCAGGTCACCGCCGCACTGTCCGAGGTCACTGGTCTGGAGATTAAGACCGCCCGCGATCTCATTGAAGCAACCTCTGACTGTGGTGCTTATGTACTGCTGCACTCCACCATCAAGCGTGCGGCAATGAAGCTGGCCAAGATTTCTAATGACTTGCGCCTGCTGTCTTCTGGTCCGCGCGCGGGCCTGGCAGAGATCAACCTGCCGCCGCGTCAGGCTGGTTCCTCCATCATGCCGGGTAAGGTCAACCCGGTTATCCCGGAGGTTGTTAACCAGGTCTGCTTCAAGATCTTCGGTAATGACCACGTGGTCACCATGGCGGCTGAGGCTGGCCAGCTGCAGCTCAACGTCATGGAGCCGGTCATCGGTGAGGCACTGTTCCAGTCCATCCGCATTATGGGCAACGCCGTCGATACCCTGCGCGAGAAGTGCGTCACGGGCATCACCGCAAACGCTGATGTGTGCCGCGCTTACGTGGAGAACTCCATTGGTATCGTCACTTACCTGAACCCGTTCATCGGCCACCACAACGGTGACATGATTGCTAAGGAGTCCCTCAAGACCGGCAAGGGAGTCAAGGACCTAGTTCTGGAGAAGGGCCTGCTCGACGAAGAGACTCTCAACAAGGTTCTGTCTGTAGAGAACCTCATGCACCCAGAATTCCGCGGTCAGCTCTACATCGACGAATAAAGCTGTGCCACAGCACTAGCGTATAGAAACGCTGATGCTGCACGCCACGCGCCCGCGCTACCTTCAACGAGGCAGCGCGGGCGCGTCGTTTTCTTTCAGTGGCTGTCCATCTCTCAAGCCCCTCGGCCCTCCTTCGAGCGAAGGGGGTGTGTAAACGGACACAATCGGGCCTGGAATCTCGCTAATGCCACATAAGTAGGGCAGAATAGAGACTGTCAGTTCTCGCGCCCAGGTCGTGTGCGGACCGTCGCGCGATTCACCCCATACTGCAGATCACCTGCACATATTGGAGTTACATAATGGTTGTTGTGCACATCATTATCGTCCTCGCGGCGATTTATCTCGGTGCCCGAATTGGTTCGATCGGCATTGGCATGGCCGGCGGCTTGGGTGTCCTGCTTCTCGGCCTGAGCGGCGTTCCCGTTACACGCGAAGACATTCCTTTCGATGTCATCGGCATCATCATGACTGTTATCGCGGCCATTGCTGCTATGCAACGCGCCGGCGGCATGGACTATCTGGTCTACCTCGCCGAGAAATTCCTTCGCAAGAATCCTAAGAAGATCACGTTCTATGCCCCTGTCGTGACCTGGCTTATGACCGTTCTGGCGGGTACCGGCCACACGGCATTTTCTACGCTTCCCGTCATCGTTGAGGTGGCCAAGGAAGGCAAGGTTCGCCCATCCCGTCCGCTGTCCATCTCTGTGGTGGCCTCACAAATGGCCATCTGTGCCTCGCCCATTTCCGCCGCCGTGGTGTTGCTAGCCTCCCTCTTGGAGCCGATGAACGTGGGCTACTTGCAGATCCTCGCTGTGCTCATTCCGGCGACATTTCTTTCCATTTTCCCTGCCGCGTGGATTGCCAACCGTTCCGGGGCGGAGCTAGAAGATGATCCCGTATACCAGGAACGCAAGACCCAAGGCCTGGTAAAGATGCCGCAGGGCTCCCACAATTACAGCCCGGTACAGGGCGCTAAGACCTCCGTCATCATCTTCCTCGTTGCCATCGTCATCGTTATGCTGTGGGCCACCCTGACATCTTCTCAGGTGGGACTCATCGAAGAGCCGACTCTGCCCCGCAATGAGGCCATCATGACGGTGATGCTCACTGCCGCAACCCTTATCGTGATGATCACCAAGATCTCCGCTGGCGACGTACTTAATACGCCAGTGTTCAAGTCGGGCATGTCCGCCTGTATCTGTGTGCTTGGTGTGGCCTGGTTGGGCACCACGCTCATTAACCACTACATGGAGGACATTCAGGCCATCTCCGGCTCCGTCATCGAATCCGCCCCTTGGCTGCTGGCCGTCGTGCTCTTCTTTGCTGCGGCGCTGCTGTACTCGCAAGCCGCGACCACCAAGGCTCTCATGCCGGCGGCTCTGGCCCTCGGCGTCAACCCACTGACCGCTGTGGCTGCCTTCCCTGCGGTATCCGCTCTGTTCATCCTGCCGACCTACCCGACCCTGTTGGCAGCCGTTGAGATGGATGACACCGGCTCGACGCGCATCGGCAAAGCTGTCTTCAATCACCCGTTCATCATCCCCGGCACCGTCAGCATCGCCTTGTCTGTCCTCCTGTGCTACGCCTTCGGTGCGGTCCTGCTTTAGCATCATCGAGAAATTATCTAATGTTGCTCAAGAGGCTTCTTTAGAGCGCTAAGCTGGTGGGCATGACTACGCAACCTTCTGATGTTGACATTGCCCAAGCCCACCAGCTCGAACCCATCACAGATATTGCCGCCCGCGCTGGAATCCCAGCGCCCGCCCTCATCCCTTATGGGCAGAACAAAGCCAAGGTGGATATCACCCAGGTTGGGGATGCCCCCGCCGATGGCAAGCTGGTACTCGTCACTGGCGTCTCTCCGACACCAGCCGGCGAGGGAAAGTCCACCGTACTTATCGGTTTGACCGATGCCCTCACACAGCTTGGTAAGAAGGCAATCGTCGCGCTTCGCGAACCTTCTCAAGGCCCCGTCATGGGTATCAAGGGCGGCGCTGCGGGCGGCGGCTACTCGCAGGTTGTGCCGATGGAGGATATCAACCTTCATTTCACCGGTGACTTCCACGCTATCGCCGCGGCCACCAACACCTTGGCCGCCATCATCGATAACCACATCCACCAAGGCAACGCCCTCAACATCGATCCGCGCCGCATCACCTGGCAGCGCTGCGTTGACGTCAATGACCGCGCTCTGCGCAACGTCGTCACCGGTCTTGGCGGCCCAGCGCACGGAGTGCCGGGGGAGACCGGATTCACCATTACTGCGGCGTCGGAAATCATGGCCATCCTCGGTCTCGCTACCGATTTGGCAGACCTGAAGAAACGCCTCGGTGATATCACTGTGGGCTACACCTATGACCAGCAACCGGTAACCGCCCGCGACTTGGGCGCAGAGGGCGCACTCACCGCCCTGATGCGCGATGCGCTGAACCCCAACCTAGTCCAGACCCTGGGCGGTACGCCGGCTTTCGTCCACGGCGGTCCTTTCGCCAACATCGCTCATGGCTGCAACACACTGTTGGCCACCCAGACTGCTATGCGCTTCGGCGATATCGTCCTCACGGAAGCAGGTTTCGGGGCGGACCTCGGTGGCGAGAAATTCATGGACATCAAGTCCCGCTTTGGTGAGCTTGATGTCGCTGGCGCGGTCGTCGTGGCAACGATCCGCTCCCAGAAGTACAACGGCGGGCAGCCGCGCGAGGAGCTCACCACGGAGAACCTGGAAGCCCTGAAGAAGGGCGTGGTCAACCTCGAGCGCCACGTGGAGAACCTGCGAAAGTTCGGGCTTCAGCCAGTGGTCGCTCTCAACCTCTTTGGGAGCGATACCGAGGCCGAGCGCGAGTTCATGCGTCAGTGGGCGGCCGACTTCGACGTGGCTCTTGAAGAAGCAGAGGTGTGGGCGAAGGGTGGTGCAGGGGCGACTGCGCTGGCTGAGCGCCTTCTGGACAACCTCTCCCAAGGCTCCTCCCGCCAGCTCTACGACCCCGCTGAAGGAATTGAGAGCTCCATCGACACTATCGCCAAGGAAATCTACCGCGCCGAGCGGGTGGAGTATTCTTCCAAGGCTCTCAAGGACTTGAAGTACATCAAGGACAATGGTTGGGAGCAGTTCCCAGTCGTCATTTCCAAGACCCAGTACTCCTTCTCGGATGATCCGAGCCAGCTCGGCGCTCCGGAAGGCCACGTCCTCCACGTCCGCGAACTGCAGCCGCGCACCGGCGCTGGTTTCATCGTTGCCCTAACCGGTGACGTCATGACCATGCCGGGCCTGCCAAAGAAGCCCGCAGCGAACAACATCGATGTAGCCGCTGACGGTTCCATCTCTGGGTTGTTCTAAGCCGCGGCAGGGTCTACGCAGCGCGACGGTCTACGAGGCCTGGTCGGGCCACCCGGGATACTCGGGTGGCGTACCGCCAAAAGCCGGGCAGAGGTCTTGGAACGAGCACCAACCACACAGCTTTGACGTCTTCGGCCTGAAATCTCCGGCCTTGCCATCGCCTTCGATTTTGGCCCAGAGCTCGCCTAGGTCACGCTCGAAGTACTCGAGCTCTTCTGGCCCAGGCGTGAGGAACATTGAATCCAAGACCTTGAGGTACATCAGCCGCAGCTGCGTGGGGATGGTGCCGAAAAGCCGCCAGTACACCAGCGCGTAGAAATTCATTTGGAATTGCGCGTCCTGGGAATACCGGGGAAGCGGCTTCTTTCCCGTCTTATAGTCCACCACGCGCACCTCGCCAGTGGGGGCAACGTCTACGCGGTCGATGAACCCACGGACAGGCACACCGTTTGGCAAGACGGTATCGACGTACATCTCGCACTCGTGGGCGTCGAAACCTTGGGGGTTTTCCATCTGGAAATAGCCCTTGATGAGCTGGCGTGCTTCGACGAAGAAATCCAGCTCCTCGGGCTCGGGTACCAATTCACGCAGCTCCGGATCGGAGTCGAGCATCACCGCCCATTCCGGCTTGATCATCTTCACCGCGGCCGGGTACTCACGTTGCTCACGGGGTAGCTGGTGCATCTTCTCCAGCACAGCGTGGACCAGCGTTCCCTTGACCTGGGCTTGTGTCTTAGGTTCAGGCAGCTTGTCAATGGCCCGGAAGCGATAGAGCAGAGGGCATTGCTTGTAATCGGAGGCACGGGAAGGGGAGAGGGCTAGTCTTTTCGGCATAATGTTCCTCAGCCTAGCGCATAGGCAACCTCGTTCCCGCCCGCATCTCCCGACGGTCCGTGGCAAGCTAGTAGGCATGAGCACTACGCAAGATTTTCTCGATTTCATCGCCGCCAGTCCCTCCTCTTATCACGCGGCTGAGGAGGTAGCGCGCGCACTCGTTGATGCGGGTTTTAGCCGCCAAGACGAGTCTGCCGAATGGTCGGCTGCACCAGGCGGTCACGTCATGGTCCGGGGAGGTGCGGTCATGGCATGGTTCGTCCCCGAAGGTGCTAGCCCGGATTCGGGTTTCCGGATTATCGGCTCCCATACTGATTCGCCCGGTCTTGCTCTCAAGCCCACTCCGGATTTCGATTCCGCCGGATGGCAGCAAGTAGCCGTGGAAGTTTATGGCGGAGTCCTTCTCCACAGCTGGTTTGATCGCGAGCTCACCGTCGGTGGTCAAGTCGTCCTGCGTGATGGCACCCGCCACTTGGTCAACACCGGCCCGCT
The DNA here is from genome assembly GCF_001811145.1 of Corynebacterium sp. HMSC062A03. NCBI lineage: Bacteria > Bacillati > Actinomycetota > Actinomycetes > Mycobacteriales > Corynebacteriaceae > Corynebacterium > Corynebacterium sp. HMSC062A03. Next base: position 167,669 of record NZ_KV803645.1, read on the forward strand.
GCTTCGTCTTCCCTCGCTGGCGATTCACCTCTACCGCAAGGATGAGTTCAAGCCGGATCGCCAGCGCCACATGCAGCCAGTGCTCTCCGTGGGCACTCCGGAAACGTCGGTGATGGGGGTCGTCGGCAAGCAGCTAGGCGTCGCCCCGGAAGATATCGCTTCCTTCAACCTCATTACCGCCGATGCCCAGCGCGGTGAGGTCTTTGGCGCCGGCGAAGAGCTCATCGCTGCTGGACGCATGGATAACCTCTCTTCCGTTCACGCCTCTCTGAGGGCTCTTCTCGCCGCCGCGCACAACGCCGATGCCATGGAGCACAAGAACATCCTCGTCATGGCGGCCTTCGATCATGAGGAGGTGGGCTCCTCCTCGCGTTATGGCGCGGGTGGCCCGATTCTGGGTGATATTTTGACCCGCACCGCACGGGCGCTCGGGGCGAACGAGGAGCAGCGCTTCCAGATGTTCACGCGCTCCAGTTGCGTGTCTGCCGATGCCGCCCACTCTGTACACCCCAACTACGCGGAGAAGCATGATCCCACGCACCACCCGATCATCGGCCAGGGACCTGTAACCAAGATTAACGGCAACCAGCGCTACGCCTCCGACGCTCACACCGTGGCCCTGTGGGAATCCGCCTGCCGCCGTGCGGACGTTCCGGTCCAGCGATTCGTGGGAAATAACGACGTGCCCTGTGGCTCCACCATCGGACCGATTTCCGCCACCCGTTTGGGCATCCCCACCGTCGACGTGGGAGTCCCAATGCTGTCCATGCACTCGGCCCGCGAGCTGGTGGGCGAGCGCGACCAACTATGGCTTGGTAACGCCCTTGAGGCATACTTGGTGGGTTAATCCTTGCCACCTTCAACTATGTGAAAGGTTCCCACGCCATGGCTTATTCCGGCCCCTTCCGCTACGGCGACCGCGTGCAGCTCACCGATGCCAAGCGGCGTCACTACACCATCGTCCTCGAGGAGGGAGGCCAGTTCCATTCGCACAAGGGCATCATCAACCACGATGATGTCGTCGGCATGGATGAAGGCTCCGTCATCGATTCGACTCTGGGTAGCTCCTTCCTCCTGTTCCGCCACCTCATGGTGGACCACGTCCTGTCGATGCCACGGGGTGCCGCGGTGATCTACCCCAAAGACTCCGCGCAGATTCTGGTCGAAGGCGATATCTTCATGGGCGCACGCGTGCTGGAGGCCGGCGCCGGTTCCGGCGCGCTCTCGATGACGCTGTTGCGCGCCGTGGGGCCGGAAGGCCACGTTTTCTCCTATGAGGTGCGCGATGACCACTTGGAATACGCCGTGGATAACGTCACCGAATACTTCGGTAAACAGCCCGAATGGTGGAGTCCCCGCCTTGGGGACTTGGCCGATGTCACCGTCGAGCAGCTGGGCGGCCCCGTGGACCGCGTCATCCTAGACATGCTCGAGCCCTGGGAGCACCTTGAGAAGGTACGCGACATCCTCATCCCGGGCGGCGTTTTCATGACCTACGTGGCCACCGTGCCGCAGCTGATGAAGGTCATGGAGGGCATCCGCGAGCTCAAGTGCTTTACGGAGCCGCGGGCCTGGGAGTCCCTCGTGCGTGAATGGAAGGTGGAAGGTTTGGCCACCCGCCCGGAGCATCGCATGAACGCGCACACCGCGTTTCTGATCTGGACGCGCCGGCTTGCCGACGGCGTCACTCCACCCCGCCCGCAGCGCCGCGCGCGAAAATAAGCCCCGAGGTTAAACGTGGCGCACTGCGCGCTAGGGTGGACTCTATGAACGATGCCACTCATTCCCAGGAACTTGGCCAGCAGCGTCGCCAGATAGAGCAGCTCGCTGAACGCAATGCCAAGCTTGCTGCCCTGTTGAAGGATGCGCGCACGAAGCTTCAGCAGATGCTCGCGGAGGTTGACGCCCTTGCGGAGCCTGCCTCCACATACGGTGTCTTTCTGGGCTATTCCGGGCGCGCGCATGATTCACGCCGTGACGCCGAAGTTTATACCAATGGCCGAGCCATGCGGGTCAAGATTTCGCCGAACCTGGAGCCCGGCTCCCTGAAAGTAGGGCAGCAGGTGCGCTTGGGCGAGGGCTTCGTCGTCGTGGAGGCCTGCGCCCCGGTAAATACGGGCGCGCTGGCGACGATCCAAGAACGTCTCGGCACCGACCGCGCCGTGGTCATCAATTCCTCTGGTGAAGAGCAGGTTGTTCTCCTCGCTGCAGCGTTGCGGGATACCGTGCGCGCCGGCGATACCCTCTTGGTTGAGCCCAAATCTGGTGTAGCCACCGAACGCGTGCACAAGACTGAGGTAGCACAGCTCACGCTGGAGGAAGTTCCTGACGTCTCCTACGAGGACATCGGCGGTTTGGATGAGCAGATCTCCCTCATCCGTGACTCCGTCGAGCTGCCTTTCCTGCACCCGGAGCTCTACCGCCAGTACGATCTCCAGCCGCCCAAGGGCGTACTGCTCTACGGCCCGCCGGGCTGCGGAAAGACGCTTATCGCCAAGGCGGTGGCGCATTCGCTGTCCGCGTCGCTGGGAGTTAGTGCCCCCAGCTACTTCCTCAATGTGAAGGGCCCAGAACTGCTCAACAAGTTCGTGGGCGAGACTGAGCGCCGCATCCGCCTCATCTTCGAGCGCGCCCGCGAGCTAGCCTCCGAGCCCACCGAGGATGGCAGCCAGCGCCCGGTCATCATCTTCTTCGATGAGATGGAGTCCATCTTCCGCACCCGTGGTTCCGGCGTGTCCTCCGATATGGAAACCACCGTCGTCCCGCAGCTGTTGACGGAGCTGGACGGTGTGGAAAAGCTCAGCAACGTCATCGTCATCGGTGCCACCAACCGTGAGGAACTCATCGACCCCGCCATCATGCGCCCGGGACGCCTCGACATCAAAATCCGCGTCAACCGCCCGACCAAGCAGGGCGCGCGTGAGATCTTCGCCCGCCATTTCCCGGAATCTGTCCCGCACGTGGGCGAGCTTTCCCAGCTCATCGATACCGCAGTGGAGGATCTCTACGCGGAGCGCCCCTTCGTCACGCTGCACTTCTCCAACGCTGATCCCCGCGTGCTGCACTACCGGGACTTCGTCTCCGGCGCGATGATTGCCAACATCGTCTCCCGCGCAAAGAAGCTGGCTATCAAGGAAGCTTTGGACGAAACCAACGCTGCGGGGGATACACAGCCCGCCGGCATCACCGCCGCGCACCTGCACCAGGCCATTGCTGCGGAACAAGCAGAATCAGAGTATGTACCGACATCCGCCAACCCGGAGGAGTGGGCCAAGATCGTCGCCGGGACCTCCGCCGGCGCGCATGTCACCGGGGTCGAATTGATGGGAGTTAAACCTTGAGCCGTGTCCTAGGAACCGAAACCGAGTATGGAATCTCCACGCCGTCGAACCCTGCGTTGTCACCGATCGTGACGTCCACGCACGCGGTGGTGGCCTATGCTGCCCTACATACCGGTGCGCGCTCCCGCTGGGATTTTCGGGAGGAGCACCCGCTGCGCGATAGTCGCGGCTTCGATCTCAAGCGCTACCACACAGTGCCCGTGGTGGACCCGAACGCGCTGGGTGTGGCCAACGTGGTGACCGCCAACGGTGCGCGTTTCTACGTCGATCACGCCCACCCAGAGTACTCCTCGCCGGAGTGCACGAATGCCTGGGATGCCATGCTTTACGACGCCTCCGGCGACCTGATCCTTCGTCGCGCAGGGGAGGCCGTAGCATCGCTGACCGCTCAGGGCACGTCCGTGTTGGCCACGCATGATCCCTGCCCACCGCTGAAGTTCTACAAGAACAACGTGGACGGTAAGGGGGCTTCCTATGGCAGCCACGAAAACTACCAGTACTCCAGGGATACTGACTTCGATGACATTGCCCAGGGATTGATTCCTTTCTTCGTCGCTCGCCAGGTGGTCACCGGTGCCGGACGCGTGGGATTGGGTGCTGATGGTGAAGAACCTGGTTTCCAGATCTCACAACGCGCGGACTATATCGAGCAGGAGATCTCCCTGGAAACCACCCTCAACCGCGGCATCATCAACACCCGTGATGAACCACATGCGGTCGCCGAGGACTTCGGTCGCCTGCACGTCATCATCGGTGATGCCACGATGTCCCATACCTCGACGCTGCTCAAGCTGGGCATGACCTCGCTGGTACTCGATGCCATCGAGAGCGGCGTGGACTTTAGTGACCTGCGCCTAGCAGAGCCGGTGGAGGAGGTGCAGCGGGTGAGCCGCGACCTCACTGTGACTCATAAGCTGGCGCTTCGCGACGGCCGCCACCTCACCGCCCTCGACATCCTCGCCTTCTACCGGGAGAGGGTCACCGCCACCACTGAGGCGGATGAAAAGGTGCTCGCCGCCTGGGATGAGGTTGTCGCGCTTTTGGCTGATAATCCGCTCAAGGCCGCCCACCTGCTGGATTGGGTGGCCAAGTATCGCTTGATTAAAGGCTACCTTGACCGCGGCGTCGCGGCCGATGATCCGAAGCTGGCTCTGATCGATTTGCAGTACACAGACATCGACCCCGCAAAATCCCTTTACCATGCGCTCGTGCGCAAGGGACAGATGCGCACCCTGGTCAGTGAGGAAGAGATCGCAGCGGCAGCAGAGACGCCGCCCAGCGACACCCGCGCCTACCTGCGCGGCCACGCTACCCGAAAGTTCGGGGAGGATGTCCTGGCTGCGTCCTGGCAGTCACTGACCTTCCGCATCGGTGAGGCCGAGGGAGCCAACTCTGGAACCGCCTGCGTGGCGCTCGACGACACCACAAGACTCGGGCAAGACGAGGTGGGCGCTCTACTGGAATCTGCGGGCAGTGCCGCCGACTTCGTTGATAGTTTGCGCCAGCTCGGGGTGCGAATCGAGTACCCTACACTGTATTAGCGCAGCATTCTCCACTCGCGAAAGGAGCTCTCACCATGAGCGGACAGCAGTCCCAGATTAATGCCGGTGGCGGTAACGGGCAGGGAGGTGATTCCTCGGAATTCGATGCCGGACAAGTCAGCATCAACAGCGCGGGTACCGATGATCTTCTCGATGAGATTGACGGCCTCCTGGAATCCAACGCCGAGGAGTTTGTGCGCTCCTACGTCCAAAAGGGCGGCGAATAAAGGTGGAGCAGCCCTCCGGTAGCGCCCCCGTTTATGCACGGCGGATTATGGGCATCGAAACCGAGTACGGCATCACTGCGAGCGCAAGCGATGGACAGCGGGTGATGTCCCCGGATGAGATCGCCCGCGTACTTTTCCGGCCCATCGTGTCGACGTACTCCTCCTCGAATATCTTTAGCCCCAACGCCTCCCGCCTCTACCTCGACGTCGGCTCCCACCCGGAGATCGCTACCGCCGAGTGCGATAGCCTGAGCCAGCTCATTGCCTATGAGCGCGCCGGCGATGCCATGGTCAACCGCATGGCCGTGCAGGCGGAGGAAGCCCTAGCGGACGAGGGGGAGAAGCGCGCCGTCTATCTGTTCAAGAACAACGTCGATTCTGCGGGCAATTCCTACGGCTGCCACGAGAACTACCTCATCGGCCGCCACGTGGTGCTCAAGGACCTCGGCAAAGCTCTCCTGCCATTCATGATCACCCGGCAGCTCATCTGTGGCGCGGGGATGATTAGACCTGCTAAGGGTGAGGAACCGGCGCGTTTCGTGCTCTCACAGCGTGCCGACCAAGTCTGGGAAGGTGTGTCCTCCGCGACGACTCGCTCGCGGCCCATCATCAATACCCGCGATGAACCACACGGGGATTCGAAGCGTTTCCGTCGCATGCACGTTATCGTCGGCGACTCCAATATGGCTGAGCCCACGATGGCCGTCAAAGTTGGCTCCACGCTGCTCATGCTGGAGATGCTGGAGGCCGGTTTTGAGGTGCCGAACCTCTCGGTTCTCGAACCTATTCAACACATCCGCGCCATCGCGCTCGACCCGACCGGTCGCACCCAGCTCCCGCTTGAGGGAGGCGGCAGCACCACCGCGCTCGCCGTGCAGCAAGAGCTCTATACCGCCGCTGAGCGTTGGCTGGAACACCGCGAGGACACAGGCACGCCAACGGCTGAGCTGGCCCGTGTCGTGGACTTGTGGAAGCGCACCCTCCAGGCCATTGAGACTCAGGATTTCTCCGGTGTTGACCGCGCGATCGACTGGGTCATCAAGCGCAGCCTGCTAAACCGCTACCGCGAGCGCCTGGGCGGGGATTGGTCGCACCCCAAGCTGGCACAGATTGACCTGACCTACCACGACATCCGTCCCGGCCGTGGCCTCTACAGCGTATTGGAGCAGCGCGGCATGGTGAAGCGCTGGATCGACGATGCTGCAATCGATGCTGCCGTCGACACCGCCCCGCGAACCACCCGTGCCAAGCTGCGCGGGGAGTTTCTCGCTGTTGCCCGCGAGCTCGATGCCGCGGTAACGGTGGATTGGACGCGGATGAAGGTCAACCGGCCTGAGCCAATGACCGAGGAATTCTCCGACCCCTTTGTGTCCGAGGACCCGCGCCTAGATGGGTTGTTAGACTACATGCGTTCGCACCCAGGCTCGTAGAGCCGTAGAGCTGATCAAGGAACCTGCCACTATGCCTTCAGCAGATCGCACTGCAGCCCGGACGCCGGTCAGAGACCGCGCTATCGAAAGGCTCACCAACCTCACCTTTGCGCTGCATGGCGCCGCGCACCAAGGCGGGGTTCCTGACCGCAGCGCAGCCTGGATTCGCAGCCACGTCGAGGGCTACCAGTCTCGCAGCGACGAGGCTTTTCAGAAACAACTTTCCCGCGACATTGTGACCCTGCAGCGCGCTGGTGTTCCGGTAGTGCATAGCAGTGGGGCAGAAGGTTCGCTGTACCGGCTCGATCCCGAAAGCTACCAGCTACCTCCCGTCGATTTCACGCCACAGGAGGCCATGGTGTTGGGCGTAGCCGGCGGCATTGGCACACCGGGAGGCTTAAGCGATTTCAGCTTGTCCGCGTGGACCAAGCTGGCTGCCTCGGGCGCCTCCCGCGACTTGAGCGGAGCGCCCGTCTACACCGCTGTCAACGACGTGACCAGGCTGAGTCCAGAGCTCGTCACCGCGGTGATTACCGCCGTGCGTGCAGGGCTGCGCATATCCTTTGATTATTACGCTACGCCCTCTGCCGAAGCAGTTCGCCGCCACATGGATCCATGGGGGCTGGTCAACCACCGTGATCGCGTCTACCTTGTCGGCTGGGACGTGGACCGCCAGGCACCTCGGACTTTCCGTGCCACCCGCGTGGATAACGTCAAGCGTTCGCGTCATGCAGCCACGCACCTCGAGCCCACCGCACCACTGCAAGATCTCGTTGTGGAGGCACTAGACCGTGGCGATACCGTGGACGCTCTCCTTGACGTACCAGAGGGGCAAGCTGTCGAGCTTGTCGACGCCGGACGCAGGCGCGAGGACAACCTCGTAGAACTCACCGCCGTGCGGCGGGATTGGCTGGTGCGCACCGCTGCTGGTTATGCACCAGATGTTGTGGTGATCGAACCGCCAGAAGTGCGTGCCGACATCATCGCACTCTTAAATGTCGGTGGGAACGATACAGCGACAACGGCAACCACGGTTAAGACCACGGAGTTTAGGGAGGAGGCCCGCCATGGCTGATCAGCCCCGCAAGCTGCAATCGCTGGTTCGCTCCCTCAACCTCATCCCGTACCTGCGTAACCACCCGGGGTTGACCCCTATGGAGGCAGCGGAGGATTTGGGGATGACCCCGGTGGAGCTCAAGGACGCCATCGACCGGCTCTTCTGCTCCGGGGTGGGCCGCAATACCGAAGACCTCATCGACTTAAGCTTTAGCTACCGCGATGGCATCGAGATTTACAACGACCAAGGCCTCACCCAGGCACTGCGTCTGACCCCCACCGAAGCTGGTGCACTATTGCTCACCCTTGAGTCTTTAGAAGCGATGCCGGGGCTTGTCGATGTCTCCGCGGTCCATTCCGCCGCCGCCAAGCTGCGCGGAATCATGGATGAAAAGACCGCCGCCATCTATGACTCCCTGGCCACGATTGATCCCGAAGAATCGCAGGTACAAGCAGCACTAGCGGGGGCCGTCGACAAGCGCCAGCAAGTGCGTTTTACCTACTGGAGTATGTCCTCCAACCGGACCAGCGAGCGTACCGTGCATCCGGCCCGCATCTTCATCGTGGATGGCGAGCCCTACCTCGTGGCATGGGATGACTCAGTGGGGGAGCACCGCACCTTCCGCCTCGACCGCATGAGTGATGTCGAGGTACTCGAAGCTTCCGCTACCCCGCACGTACGAGAGCTGGATTTCAACCCAGACTCACCCTTTGGTCTAGATCACACTCTTGTTGCGGAGCTGGAGATTAACCAAGAATTCACCTGGCTAGCAGAACACTACGACATCACTCTAGGCGAAAAACTTGAAAATGGGTTCATAGCTGCGCAGATGCCCGTCGGATCCGAGACATGGTTTAGTCGTTTCGCCCTCGGCCAAGCAGACCGTTTGCGGGTCGTGGGGCCCCAGAAGCTTGTCGAGGCCATTTCGGAGCATAGAAATCGGGCGCTGGAGCGTTATACTCAACTGCCAGACTAAGAGCTCTCCTGCGTGCGCCCCGTGCAGCACTTCGTTGTGTGGAACCGTACGCTTTATCGACCTAGAAAGAAGGGGCACCCTCAATGACCGTGGGACCTTTGGAAATCGGCCTTGTCGTCCTCGTTATCGTGCTGTTGTTCGGCGCAAAGAAGCTGCCAGAGCTAGCTCGCTCTATGGGCCGGTCCATGCGCATCTTCAAGTCTGAAGTAAAAGAAATGAAGGAGGAGAACAACACTCCTGAGCAGCAGGCCCAGATTGCTGCTTCCAAGAAGAATGACGAAGACTTCTGGAATAGCCCGGAAATGCAGCCGCGTGCTTCTAAGCCGGCTGACGGAAACCAGAACTAATAATCTTTTCTCGGCAAGCAGGCCGCGCTCTGAGTTTTTCGGAGCACTAGGGCCTTGCCTGCCGCCGTGGGCTTTTCTGTGGAGGTCTTGCTGTGAGTGCCGCGAGCACACCGTCTAATGCTGGTTCTAACGCGCGGAAACAAAAATGGGGCGCAAAGCTACGCCGCAAGCCCAAGAATCCGACGGGGGAGATGACCCTCGTCCAGCACCTCCAGGAGCTGCGCCGACGCATCGTCATTTCTCTCCTCGCTTTGGTGGTTGGAGCCATCATTGGTTTTATTTGGTACCAAAACGCCCCGTTTGGCACGTCACCGCTGGGCGAAATCCTGCGCGGTCCTTATTGTTCGCTTCCTGAGGAAAAGCGTGTTTCTTTCACCTCCGATGGTGAGTGCCGCCTGCTTGCTACCAGCCCGTTCGAAATGCTGTTATTGCGCCTCAAGGTCGGTGCGTTGGCTGGCGCCGTATTGTCCTCACCGGTCTGGCTCTACCAAATCTGGGCCTTCATCGTGCCTGGCCTCCACAAGAACGAACGCCGCTTTACCTTCTTGTTTGTCTCGACAGCGGTTCTGCTTTTCGTCCTCGGCGCGGTTCTTGCCTACGTCATCCTTTCCGTGGGCTTGGAATTCCTCATGGGAATGGGCTCCGAATACCAGACTGCGGCACTGACGGGTGAGCGATACTTCTACTTCTTGCTAGCGTTGCTCCTGATTTTCGGCGTGAGCTTTGAGATCCCATTACTCGTGGTCTGCCTCAACCTGATTGGTGTATTGGAGTATGACCACGTTAAGGACAAGCGCCGCATCATCATTGTCGCCATCATGATTTTCGCGGCGGTTGTCACACCGGGCCAAGAGCCCTTCTCAATGTTGGTCTTGGCCGGTGCCCTCGTAATCCTTGTCGAGATAGCCTTCCAATTCTGCCGCATCAACGACAAGCGCCAGAAGCGCGAGCGCCCAGACTGGATGGACTTGGATGATGAAACTGCCTCGTCCTTGGGTGAAGGCCCGGGTGCCATAGGCGCACCGACGCCGGTGTCTGCATCCACAAGCGTTTCCGCTTCTTCGCGGCCAGTATCTTCGAGGCCTGTATCCCCGGCTTCGACCGGTGAAGCTCGGGTGTCGAAGCCTCAACCAACGAACACGCAGCCCCCGCAGAGCGGCTTTTTCGACGACGTTCTGTAGGCTTGTCGGCCTTCTTAGGGAACTTGTTCACGTTCCCGCTTGACACCAGGGACCGGCGTATTAGCAGGCGGTGTCTGACAGGTACCCTGGGGACTTATGACACTGACGCATCTGGACGAGTTCACCCAAGCACTTCCGTACTCACTGGATGATTTCCAAATCCAAGGATGCCAAGCCGTCGAAGCCGGCCACGGCGTTCTGGTCTGCGCGCCCACCGGCGCGGGTAAAACCGTGGTGGGTGAGTTCGCCGTGTCCTTGGCACTGCGCCAAGGGACCCGCTGTTTCTACACCACACCCATCAAGGCGCTGAGTAACCAGAAATACCACGACCTGGTTGACGCACACGGTGAGGATGCGGTCGGCCTGCTGACCGGTGATGTCTCCATCAACTCCTCCGCGGACATCCTCGTGATGACCACTGAGGTCCTGCGCAACATGATTTATGCGGGTTCCGGCGCACTGGACCGCTTGACCCACGTGGTGATGGATGAGATCCACTTCTTGGCCGACGCCTCACGCGGCGCAGTATGGGAAGAAGTCATCCTCAACCTTGAGGAGCACGTCTCCATCATTGGTCTATCCGCAACGGTATCCAACTCCGAGGAATTCGGCCGGTGGCTGACCACCGTGCGTGGTGATACCAAGGTCATCGTCACCGAAAAGCGCCCCGTACCACTGGACCAGTGGATGATGGTCGGCCGCAAAATCTATCCGCTCTTTGAACCCGAGTCAGGCGGTCAAGTAAACACTGAGCTAGAACGGCGTATCCATCGACTGGAAGCTGGTGATAGCGATACGGGACGCGCAGACTATGCCCAGAACCGTGCGAGCTTCCGTGCTCGCGCCCGGCACAAAGGCGGCGGGCGCAACGATCGGCGCAGGGATTCACGCAGTGGTGCGCCCCGCGTGCAAGACCGTTACCGTCCGCTTGGCAGGCCGGAGGTGCTCAAAGAGCTGCTGGCCATGGAGATGCTGCCCGCGATTACCTTCACTTTTTCCCGCGCAGGCTGCGATGGCGCGTTGTATCAGTGTTTGCGCTCCCGCATGGTGTTGACCTCCCCGGAGGAGGCCACCGAAATTAAGGCCATTGTCGATAAAGGCGTGGAAGGCATCCCGGAAGAGGACCTCAAGGTCCTTGATTTCAAACGTTGGCGCGAAGCACTCTCACGCGGCTTCGCCGCTCACCACGCGGGCATGCTGCCGGCCTTTCGGCACATCGTGGAGGAGCTCTTCGTGAAAGGCCTAGTTCGGGCAGTCTTCGCCACCGAAACCCTTGCCCTAGGCATCAATATGCCGGCGCGCACCGTGGTGCTGGAGAAGCTAGTGAAGTTCAACGGCGAGGCACACGTGGACCTCACTCCCGGCCAGTACACGCAGCTCACCGGTCGAGCAGGCAGGCGTGGCATCGATATCCTGGGCAATGCCGTCGTGCAGTGGGCACCAGCTATGGATCCCACCGCGGTGGCTGGTCTTGCTTCGACACGTACATATCCGCTCATTTCTACTTTCGAACCTGGCTACAACATGGCCATTAACCTGCTGGGCATGCTCGGCTTTGATGACTCGCTGCGCCTGTTAGAAAAGTCTTTCGCCCAGTTCCAGGCGGATGGATCCGTTGTGGAGGAAACCCGCGAGATTGAGCGTGCCGAGCACCGCGTCCGCGAGCTTCGCACGCAGTTGGATGAGGCCGTGGATAATTTGGCTCCGCCGGTCACCGATGGCGAGGACCCAGCTGAGATCCTCATGGACTACATGCGGCTGCGCCGCGCACTAACTGAGGAGGAAAAGTCAGCACGGGCCTCCAAGAAGGAGGAGCGGCACAAGGAGGTCGCAGCGGTCCTTGCCCGGCTGCAGGTCGGTGAGGTCATCGCTATCGCCACGAAGAAGCGCCCAACGCTGGCCGTCGTCATTACCCCGGCAAACCAGACTGCTGATCCGCGCCCCTGGGTTACCACAGAGACGGGGTGGTCTGGTCGCATCGATTCGGCCGGTATTGATAATCCGCCAATCGTCGTCGGCCACATGAAGCTACCGCGCGCAGCACAAAAGAATCCGCGCCGTCATACCCGGTATGTGCAGGATGCCTTTAAGCGTGACTACTACAAGCGGCCGAAGAAGATGCGCACCGAGCCGCGCAATCGCCCCAACAAGAAGATCGCGCAGTTGCGCGATGCCCTCCGCGAACATCCGGTGCACCATTGGCCGGCGACCGACCGCGAGCAATTGGCCGGTGTGGCACAAAAGCTGGCGCGCCGCGAGAGAGAACTGGCGCGACTAGAGGCCAAGGTAGAGCGCGCCACAGATACGCTTGGCCGCACGTTTGAGCGCATCGTGGACCTGTTGGCAGAGATGGACTACGTGGAGTTCGAAGGCTATGGCGAGAACCGCGAACCGGTCATCACGGACGAAGGCGAGCGCTTGGCCAAGATCCATTCCGAATCCGACCTCCTGGTTGCACAATGCCTCAAGCGCGGTATCTGGAACGAGCTTGACCCGGCGGAGCTCGCTGGTGTGGCTTCGCTCTGTGTCTTCGAAAACCGCAAGGCCACCCGCGGCGAACCTGGCGCAGCAACCGACGAGATGGCGGACGCCATGAACGCAACCTGGCGCATCTACGGAGAGCTTGTTGCTGATGAGAAGCGCCATAACCTGCCGCAGACCCGTGAACCGGAACCTGCCTTTGCGCTCGCCATCCACCAGTGGACCGCGGGCGCCCCCTTGGCTTATTGCATGGCCGCGGCAAATGAATCCGGCGCGGAACTCACCCCCGGTGACTTTGTCCGCTGGTGTCGACAGGTCATCGACCTGCTCCAGCAGGTGGCCAAGACCGGCTACGAGGACGAGATTCGCCGAAATGCCCGGCGCGCCATTGACGCGATCCAGCGCGGCGTCGTCGCCATCGGCGCCTAGGCCTAGCGCCTAGTTTTCGGAGCCACCGCGAAGCAGTGCCGTGGCTGCCGCCGCGAGTGCTTGGCGGTGGGGCGCAACGAGTGCCACAGTGGCGAGCTTGAGGTTGCGCCCCAGCGGGTTAAGTATGAGGGCTTACGTACCGATGACGGCGTCATCGACTACAGCTGGACCGCCCGAGTCACCTTTGACTGCCGGAATCGTGTTGAAAACAAATCCGGCGGGGGAGACAGTGGTGCGGAAGTCAATGGACCAGGTGCGGAAGAAGGGAAGGAGAAAAAGCCCACTGCGTTGCTGGGCACGGCGAGCTTTTCCGCCGTATCCCCAGGTGGTGACTGGGGCGCGGAATGGTGGGGTGCTTTTTGCAAGCCCAGGAAGGTCCCGGGGAGGGGCCGGCCGGTCTAGCAAGCACAGCGCCATGTCGGTCCCGTCAATCGTGCGCACGGCGGCCACGCGCCGCTTGAACCCGCCACTCACCTTGTAGTGTTCCCCTCTGTCAAGGCCGCTGCGGAAAAAGTGCGCGCAGGTCAGAACCAACCGGGTTGCCTGCTGGGTGCGGGGGCCTAAGGACGCATCGATGAGCACTCCCGAGCAATAGCTTGAGCGATTACGGATCTTGACGGCAGCGCGATGGGAATTCACGCCTCCCAGCTTAACCGGACGAAGGCGGGCGGTAGGCTAACTGTCATGACTGATTATGCGTCCCGACTGAGCCGCTCCCGCACTATCGCCGCTGCTAAGGGCATCGACATCCTGTTAGTGGGGACAGGTGCCGAATTCGCGTACCTCACCGGTTCGTGGGTTTCCTCCCACGAGCGCCTGACCTGCTTGGTTATCCGCCCCGATGCCGAACCGGTAATCGTCGCCCCCAACACCGACATTGAGTCGCTTCAGGGCGTTGCAGCCCACCTAGTGGGATGGAGCGATGGGAAGGATCCCTATGCGCTGGCTTTGGAAGGCGTGCGCCCCAATACCGTTGCCTTGGGCTCCTCGCTGACCGCCGATCACGTATTGCGTTTCCAGTCCGCAATTCGAAGCCAGCTAGATCCGTCCTCGCCGGATGTAGCGCACGTGGAATACCTTCTAGCTACTGAGGCACTGGCTGAGCTCTTTAGTCGCAAAGACCCAGACGAGGTGGCGGAGCTACGCGCTGCCGCGGCGGCTATCGATGCCGTGCACGCCGAGGTCCCGCGTCTCTTAGAACCGGGACGCACTGAGGCCGAGGTAGCGTCTGATTTGCGGGAACTCATTTTGCGCGAGCACCGAGAGGTGGACTTCATCATTGTTGGTTCCGGCCCAAACGGGGCGAACCCGCACTACGACTATGGGGACAGAGAACTTGGCGCGGGCGATCCCGTGGTGGTGGATATCGGAGGGACGCTGCCGTCCGGTTATCACTCTGACTGCACCCGCACCTATGTGGTGGGGGCAGCCCCCTCTGCGGCACCCGCCGATTTCCAGGAGGCCTACGCGGTGTTGGAAAAGGCCCAGGCTGCCGGACGAGCTGCCGCACGCCCGGGCACAACCGCTCAGGAGATAGACCGTGCCACGCGCAGTGTGGTTGAAGCAGCCGGTTGGGGTGAGTATTTCACGCACCGCACTGGGCACGGCATTGGCTTGTCCACGCACGAGGAGCCCTTCATCATGGAGGGAAATGAGCTGGAGCTTTCCCAGTCCATGGCCTTTTCTATTGAGCCGGGTATCTACGTGCCGGGTAAGTGGGGCATGCGTCTGGAAGACATCGTGGTGACCACTGAATCCGGGTGTGAGTCCCTGAACCAGGCACCGCGGGGGTTACGCTAATGAGACGCACTGGTGCGCTGTTGATTCTTGGCGGGCGCAGCGATATCGGCGGCGAGCTTGCGCGTCGGCTGTGCGCAGGCCGCCCAGTGGTACTTGCCGCACGGGGTGAGCACGGTATGGAGGAACTCACCACAGAGATTCTCCGCAGAGGGGCGGTTTCCGTGCACACGCTATCTTTCGACGCTGCGGATGTCTCCTCCCACCGCGCGGTCATCGAACAAGCCTCAGCACTCGCGGGTGAGGGCATCACAACAGCAGTCGTCGCCTTCGGAATCCTGGGTGATCAGGAACGCGCCGAGCACGACGAGGCCCACGCCTTCGACATAGCACTGGTGGACTATGCAGCACAGGTATCCATGCTCACCGTGCTCGCTGATGTCATGACCACGGGCCACATCGTGGCCTTTTCGTCCATTGCCGGCTGGCGTGCGCGCAGAGCCAACTATGTCTATGGCTCGACCAAGGCAGGCCTGGATGCTTTCTGCCAGGGTTTGGCGGATCGGCTGCAGGGCAGCGACCTAGCCCTGATCACCGCGCGCCCCGGGTTCGTCATCGGATCCATGACTGAGGGGATGAAACCCGCGCCCTTGTCGGTGACCCCAGACGTCGTGGCACAAGCTGTGGTGAAGGCCATCGAGTCCTCGTCGGGTACCGGGTCCCCGTCGGATTCACGGCCGGTCTCCCGCACGCTATGGATCCCTCGGAGGCTTCAGGTGTTGGCTTGGATCATGAAGCTGGTCCCACGGCCAATCTGGCGGCACATGCCGCGCTAGTGATGCCCGAGGGCGGGAGAGTTGAGGGCGGGAGAGTTAGCGTCAAAGATGAAGCCGCGCGGGGCAAGGACTCGCAAGACGACGTCAGCATCGCCTTCGGGCAAATCGTGGATGACCAAACCCCGCCACGGCGTTACTGAAATCGAAGCGCCCAGCTGGGCGATGAGTCCTGCGTACTCCCCAGGCAGCACGCCATCCTGCAGGCCCGCACCCAGATCGACGCGGCCGGGCTCAGTGTGTTCGGTCAGCCAGCCGATGGGCAAGGTCGGCGCGGCAAAGGCAGCACGCGTCGGTGAGGGGAAGCCATCGATGGCTTCAGGGCGCTGAGCAGATAGCTCGAGCACGTAGTCGACGAGCTGAGAAATCGCATCGTCTAGTTCTAGGACCGGACCGGTAACCGCCCCCTCTCGGATGAGGCGCGCGGAGCTGGCGTCCTCGTCTTCTCCAGTGCTAGCACCGGATAGTTGGAGCCCAGCCGCCACACCGTGTGAGAGGAGATCGCCCGCGCCACCATCGATACCGAAGAGTGCATCCTGGTCGAGAGCGGCGGAGGCTCCTTCGGCTGCAGCCAGGGCATCAGCAACGTGCTGCGCCACACGGCGTGCATGAACGGAGAGGGGAGAGGCCAGCACGTGGGCGGCGGTGGTGGGCAGGGGGACATCGCCAAGCACCTGCTCATCACGGATGCCGCGCAGGCTGATGACGCTGTGCTGCTCTAGGTACACAAAGCCGTCGCCGTGTTCCCTGGCGGCCTGGCCTAGGACAAGCCACTGCTCGGGGGTGACAACACCACCGGCGGGATGGAAGCGCAAGGTATCGGATTCGGAATGCTTCGACTCGGGAAGGGACATGGTGGGTCAGTCTAATCGCTCCGGGAGAGTCACCAGCGAACCGGCAGGTCCAGCAAGTATGGTGGGCTGCATGCCGTTTCTTCTGTTCATCGCGTACATCCTCCTCGAAACCCTGGCGTTTTGGGCAGTTGCCGAGTGGATTGGTGTGCTGTGGGCACTACTAGCCTTGGCGCTGACCATGCTCTTCGGTATGACGATAGCCAGCTGGGAAGTTCGCCGCATGATGGTCAGCCGCATCCGCCAGACCGAAGACGGAGTCTATGTAATGGAGGATCCCACTCCAGGTAAAACAGCCGGCAACGTCGGCCTGACTATGGTGGGCGGAATTTTGCTTTCACTGCCCGGCTTCGTCTCCACGATCATCGGGGTTCTGCTCATTTTTGCGCCAACGCGTTCCATCATCCGCACGCTTCTTGCTGCGTCGATGTTCCGGAAAATCGAAGACATGGGCGTGCGCGTTTACGAGGCCTCACCCATGGCGCAGCACCGCGACTCCTATGGATCCTTTGGAAGCTTCGGCGCGGGCGCTGCCGGCAGCGCCATGGGAAGCAGGGGGCAAGCGGACCAAACGCACGAAGTCCTCGATGAAGATGAAATCCGCACATGGACCCAACACGTCAAGCCCGAGGACTTTGAGGACGGAAATAAATAGTGCTCTCTGTGTGTGCCCGGCTTGTCCTCGCAGCTCTTTCGGGCGCGGTCACGTATCTATCGGTGGAGCCGCGCGGCTGGTGGGCTGCGGGAATCATTGGGGCGGCCATGTTAGTGGCTGCGTTATCGCCTTGGCGAAAGCCTCTGCATTTAGGGTGGGCGGCGCTCATCGCTGTGGTCCATAGCGCTGTCTTGTATCTATTCACTCTGCCGTGGATTGGTGAGCTCGTAGGCAACATGCCCTATATTGCTCTCGCTATCTTCCTGTCCCTGTACAGCATCCTCCTCGGTATCGGCGGGGCAGCGTTGCTGCGCTTGAATTATGGCTACGCACTTTTTCCCTTCTTCTATGTTGCGGTAGAAATGCTGCGCTCCTCCGTGCCCTTTGGAGGGTTTGCCTGGGTACGTCTGGCGTGGGGACAGATTGAAGGGCCGCTTGCCAACCTTGCCCCATGGGGTGGGCCTGCGCTCATTAGCTTTGCGGTCGTCTGCGTCGCCGCGGGAGTGGTGGGCCTTGCGCGCGCACCACGGTTGGCCTGTGCCTTCCTGGCGGTGCCGCTTCTTGCAGGGCTCATCGCAGCGCAAGGCGTGAATCGACCTAACCACACCACAGGCACGGTCACGGTAGCCGCCGTCCAGGGAAACGTCCCGCGGCTGGGCCTTGACTTTGCAGCGCAACGCCGCGCAGTGTTGGATAACCACGTCCGCGTCACTGAGCAGGCAGCCCAGGATGGCGCTGAGCCAGACATCGTCATTTGGCCTGAGAACTCCTCCGACATCAATCCTTTTGCCAACGAGGACGCACGGGCGCTTATCGACGGCGCCGCCCACGACATCGCCGCCCCCATCTTGGTCGGAACTCTCACCCGAGACAAAGTCGGCGCGCGCAATACTATGCAGGTATTCAACCCGGATGGCTCGGTGGGGCAACACCACTACAAGAAGTACTTGCAGCCCTTTGGCGAGACGATGCCGATGCGCGAATTCTTTAGGAAGATCACTGATCTGGTAGACCTAGCGGGCGATATGAAGCCCGGTGACGGGTCAGGCGTGGTGACCATGGCCGGGACTGCAGTGGGCGTTGCTACGTGCTACGAGGTCAGCTTTGACCAGGCGTTCCGAACGGCCATCGATAACGGCGCACAGATTCTCACGACGCCGACAAATAACGCCACGTTCAGTGATTCTGACATGACCTACCAGCAGCTGGCCATGAGCCGCCTGCGCGCGATAGAAGCGGACCGAGCCGTGGTTGTGGCCGCCACATCTGGAGTCTCAGCCATCGTGCACCCCGATGGTTCAGTGAGCCAAGACAGCGGTATCTTTGAACCGGCTTATCTCGAAGAGGAACTTCCGCTGCGAGAAGGGCGTACATTTGCGGTGCGTTATGGTTCGCTCCTGCAGTGGCTCATGACTATTATTGGAACGGTCTGCGCGCTGTTTGCGATCTATTCCACCCGCTTGTCCGGACGACGCAGCGCGTCTTAAAGCAGAAACCTAAAGGAGCAAGGAACTAGTGAGCTCGACCCACGAATCTACTCTGGTCATCATCCCCACCTACAACGAGATTGAGAACCTGCCGCTGATCACCGGCCGCGTGCGCAAGGCCACTCCCGAGGTTCACATCCTGATCGTGGACGATAATTCCCCGGATGGCACCGGAGAGGCCGCAGACAAGCTGGCCGCTGAGGATTCTCACCTGCACGTTCTACACCGTGAAGGCAAGGGTGGCCTTCTTGGCGCTTATATCGCCGGCTTCGAGTGGGGACTGGAGAAGGATTACCAGGTTCTGTGCGAAATGGACGCCGACGGCTCCCACGCGCCGGAGCAGCTCCACCTCTTGCTTGAGGAAATCGAGAAGGGCGCAGATCTGGTCATTGGCTCTCGCTACGTACCGGGCGGAGAGACAGTGAACTGGCCTGCCAACCGCGAGCTGCTTTCCCGCTTGGGCAACAAGTACATTTCGGTTGCCCTGGGTGCCGGAATCAATGACATGACTGCTGGCTACCGTGCTTTCCGGCGTGAGCTGCTTGAACACCTCGACTTTGAAGAGCTCTCCAACGCCGGATACATCTTCCAGGTGGACGTTGCCTTCCGCGCCATCAAGGATGGCTTCGATGTCCGCGAGGTTCCGATCACCTTTACCGAGCGCGAGCTTGGCGAATCCAAGCTGGACGGCTCCTTTGTCAAGGATTCCCTGCTCGAAGTAACCAAGTGGGGCGTGGCTCACCGCTCCGAGCAGATCAGCGATTTCACCTCGGAGGTTTCGAAGATCGGCTCCCGCACGGTCAAGGACCTGGAGCTTGGCCCGAAGGTCAACACGGCAAAGAATGCCGTGGCCGACTTTGTTTCCGAAGTCTCCAACCTGGTGAAAGGCACCCTCAAGCGTTAATTTGATGCTCATGGCGCCTCATACACGCGCGTAAGGAATAAGAACCAGCCCGGAAGCCCGTTATGGTTTCCGGGCTTTTGCCGTAGTTACCAGTGCTAGTGCTAATGTCATAAGTAGCACTGTAGCTGGTGCACAGTGATTTACTTCACTGTTTCTCACACTACGGATCGTTCGGCACGTACCTGTCGATGGAGGAGATTTTGCTATGGCAACCGTAACGTTCAAAGATGCATCCCTGACCTACCCGGGAGCAAAGGAACCCACCGTCAAGAAATTCAACCTGGAAATCGCTGATGGCGAGTTCCTCGTCCTCGTCGGTCCTTCCGGCTGTGGTAAATCCACCACACTGCGCATGCTGGCCGGTTTGGAAAACGTTACTGACGGTGCCATTTACATCGGAGACAAGGACGTCACCCACGTTGCACCGCGTGACCGTGACATCGCCATGGTTTTCCAAAACTATGCTCTCTACCCACACATGACCGTGCGCGAGAACATGGGCTTCGCACTGAAGATCGCCGGCAAGTCCCAAGACGAGATCAATAAGCGCGTCGACGAAGCAGCCGCTACCTTGGGCCTGACCGAATTCTTGGAGCGCAAGCCGAAGGCCCTGTCCGGTGGTCAGCGCCAGCGTGTGGCCATGGGCCGCGCCATTGTTCGTAACCCGCAGGTCTTCCTCATGGATGAGCCGCTTTCTAACCTCGATGCCAAGCTGCGTGTTCAGACGCGTACCCAGATTGCAGCCCTGCAGCGCAAGCTTGGAGTTACCACCGTCTACGTCACCCACGACCAGACGGAGGCCTTGACCATGGGTGACCGTATCGCGGTGCTGAAGGATGGCTACCTGCAGCAGGTTGGCGCGCCCCGCGAGCTTTATGACCGCCCCGCCAACGTCTTCGTCGCGGGCTTCATCGGCTCCCCAGCCATGAACTTGGGCACCTTCTCAGTCAAGGATGGCGACGCCACCTCTGGCCACGCTCGCATCGAGCTTTCCCCGGAAACCCTTGCCGCGATGACGCCCGAGGATAATGACCGCATCACCATCGGTTTCCGCCCGGAAGCACTGGAGATCATTCCGGAGGGCGAGTCCACAGATCTTTCCATCCCGATCAAGCTCGACTTCGTGGAGGAACTTGGTTCTGATTCCTTCCTCTACGGCAAGTTGGTGGGCGAGGGCGACCTTGGTTCCTCAAGCGAGGACGTCCCCGAGTCCGGCCAAATCGTCGTCCGCGCTGCGCCGAACACCGCGCCGGCCCCGGGCAGCATTTTCCACGCGCGCATCGTGGAGGGTGGCCAGCACAACTTCTCGGCGTCGACCGGCAAGCGCCTTCCTTAAGCCCCCGTGCCGGCTGCCCCGCGGCACGTAATGAATAGGACAGTTTCAGCCATAGTCAGCAGAAAAGGTGGAGTGATTCACCATGAAAGAGTCCATGAGCATCACCTCGTCGACGTACGCGTCGGCACTGCTGACGCTGCCCTGGGACACACCCTTAGAGCAGTGGCCCGATGCTCTCATCGCCGCATTGCCCAGGGGTATTTCCCGGCATATCGTGCGGTTCGTGGGGATCAACCGTGGCATCGTCGCGGTCAAAGAAATTGGTGCGCGTACCGCCCACCACGAGTACAAGATGCTGCGTGAACTGCAGCGCCTTGGCGCCCCTAGCGTGCGCCCCGTAGCCGTGATCACCGGCCGCCATCCGGCAGAGGAAGACTACGGGGAACTCACCGCAGCTTTGGTAACCGAGCACTTGGAGTTCTCCCTGCCCTATCGCGAGATCTTCTCTCGGCACCTCACGGTCGTGGAAGCGGAGAAGCTCATCCGCGCCCTGTCCGTGCTGTTGGTGCGGATGCATCTGCTCAACTTCTACTGGGGCGATGTGTCACTGTCCAACACTCTCTTTCGGCGCGATGCTGAGACCTATTCCGCCTATCTTGTCGATGCCGAGACGGGCGAGTTCCAACCCAACCTCTCCGAATCACGCAGGCTTTACGACGTCGACATTGCCCGCGTCAACATCATCGGCGAACTCATGGACCTACAGGCGGGTGAATGCTTGGATAGGTCTATCGATGTCATTGCACTAGGCAGCCTTGTCGAGAGTTCCTATCTTGAGCTGTGGACAGAACTCACCGCTGAGGAGGCCGTGGACGCCAGTGAGTACTGGCGCGTCTCCGAGAGAATCGACCGCCTCAACCAACTGGGCTTTGATGTAGGGGAGCTCAAGGTAACCAAGGACGATTCTCGGCAGGTGGTGCGAATCCGGCCCGTAGTGGTGGATCCGGGTCACTATCGTGCAGAGCTGTTGAGCTTAACTGGACTCAGCGTCGAAGAGCATCAAGCCCAACGCCTTCTGGGCTCCATCCAGGCCTACCAGGCCGTGGAATGTGGGCCTCACGTCGGCCTTACCCAGGCCGCGCACTTGTGGATGACGCATGAGTATGAGCCGACTATCGCTGCCGTGCCCGAAGAGATGCTAGACAAGCTTGAGCCGGCACAAATCTTCCACGAGATAGTCGATCACCGTTGGTTCCTCGCCCAGGAAAGGGGAGAGGCCGTCACGCTCGCGGAGGCCACGGCATCCTATCTGGCGTCTGTACTACCAGCCCGCCGTGCTGAGGCCCGGCTCCTCAACACGCCCCCGGCAGACGAAGACTTGTCATAACCTCTCGCGTGTCCCAACAACGCCCGCAATCTCAAATCCAACCAGACTTTTTCAACTGCTTTTTATATGTTTTTGTAAGTTTTAAGCCCGATTGCCCCATAAATGGGGAGGGTTTCCATGCCCGAATATGGATATGGTCACAATCGGGTGTTTTATGTCCGAATTCTTTTGAATATGTGGACTACCTCACTAAGATGGAGGGCAGGCTAACCAGTTCATAGTCGGACTGCGATCCGCTATGAAGCACTTGGTGGCGCTGGGAAGAAGCCTTCGTTACGGGAGGTCTCCCAGACACAACCGAATACGAGCCGGGTATCTATCCTCGGCCCACCATCCCGCTTTTCATCAAGAAAGATGAGGACCTCATGAAGCGTCTTACTCGCATCGCATCCATCAGCATGGCATCCATGCTCGCCGCCGCAAGTCTCGTCGCGTGCTCAGGCTCCACCGACGAGGAAGGCGATGTTTACTTCCTGAACTTCAAGCCTGAACAGGACGCGGCATACCAGGAAATCGCAAAGGCCTACACTGAAGAAACCGGTGTCAAGGTCAAGGTCGTTACCGCCGCCTCCGGCTCTTATGAGCAGACCCTCAAGGCGGAAATCGGTAAGGATGAAGCCCCGACTCTCTTCCAGGTCAACGGACCTGCTGGCTTCATCACCTGGCAAGACTACATGGCGGATATGTCGGACACTGAGGTAGCTAAGCAGCTCACCGACGACATCCCACCGCTAACCACCGAGGACGGAGAGGTACGCGGCGTCCCGTTCGCCGTCGAAGGCTTCGGCATCATCTACAACGACGAGATCTTCGACAAGTACATCGCCACCTCCGGCGCGAAGATCAAGTCCACGGATGAAATCAAGAGCTACCAAAAGCTCAAGGAAGTCGCCGAGGATATGCAGGCAAAGAAGGACGAGCTCGGTATCGAGGGCGCCTTCGCCTCCACCTCACTGACCTCCGGTGAAGACTGGCGTTGGCAGACCCACTTGGCTAACGCTCCGATCTGGAAGGAGTACCAGGACAAGAACGTCGAGGACACCAACGATATCGAGTTCTCCTACAACAAGGAGTACAAGAATCTCTTCGACCTCTACCTTGATAACTCCACCGTAGAAAAGTCTCTTGCACCTTCTAAGACGGTGTCTGATTCCATGGCTGAGTTTGCGCAGGGTAAGGCCGCCATGGTTCAGAACGGTAACTGGGCATGGTCCCAGATTTCCGAGACCTCTGGCAACGTGGTCAAGGAAGACAAGATCAAGTTCTTGCCCATGTACATGGGTCTGCCAGACGAAGAAAAGTACGGCATCAACGTCGGCACCGAGAACTACTTGGGCGTGAACTCTGAGGCCTCTGAGGTCGACCAGCAAGCCACTAAGGACTTCGTGGATTGGCTGTTTACCTCTGATGCTGGCAAGGAGCACGTGGTGAAGGACCTGGGCTTCATCGCACCGTTCGAAAGCTACACCGCTGAAGACACCCCGAATGATCCCCTTGCTGAGCAGGTCGCGGAAGCTATCGCTAACGAGGATCTGACCACCTACCCGTGGAATTTCCAGTACTTCCCGTCGCAGCAATTCAAGGATGACTTCGGCCAGGCCTTGTCACAATACGCCTCCGGAACGCTGAAGTGGGAGGACGTCGTCAAGCAGTTCAAGGACAACTGGGCTGCTGAGAAGGAATCCAACTGGGGCTAAATCTTTAAAGTCCCAATCCCCTCGCCAAACGTCTTCCGGCAATGGAGGGCGGGGAGGGGAGTAGGTGGGGATTGTGGCCCACGCCGGTAGCACGTGCGCGACTGGTTCTCCGCATCCTCAGCCTCCTCTCCTCACCGCCTTCCCGCTAGGACACGTGTGGCACCACCAGAAATTAAGGTTTCACCACCATGCAAGCAACGCTGAAGAAGTACTTCCCGGTCTTTGTCTTGCCCACCCTTCTGGCATTCATGATTGCCTTCTTGGTGCCGTTCATCGTGGGTTTCTTCCTTTCCTTTACGAAGTTCACCACCATCACCAACGCCAAGTGGGTTGGCATCGACAACTACGCCAAAGCTTTCTCCCAACGCGAAGGTTTTGTTTCAGCCTTCGGTTTCACTGTCCTCGTGGTCATTGTCTCCGTGATCACCGTCAATGTCTTCGCCTTCCTCCTGGCGTGGATGCTGACCCGCAAACTTCGCGGTACCAATTTTTTCCGCACAGTCTTCTTCATGCCGAACCTCATCGGCGGCATCGTGCTGGGGTATACCTGGCAGACCATGATCAACGCCGTGCTCTCGCACTATTCCACAACGATTAGTGCGGACTGGAAGTTTGGCTACGCCGGCCTCATCATGCTGCTTAACTGGCAGCTGATCGGCTACATGATGATCATTTATATCGCCGGCCTCCAGAACGTCCCGCCCGAGCTCATCGAGGCTGCCGAGCTCGACGGTGTCAATAAGTGGGAGATGCTGCGCCACGTCACTATTCCGATGGTCATGCCGTCGATTACCATCTGCCTCTTCCTGACTTTGTCGAACTCCTTCAAGCTCTTCGACCAGAACTTGGCGCTGACCAATGGCGCTCCTGGCGGGCAAACTGAGATGGTGGCGCTCAACATCGTCAACACGCTCTTTAACCGTATGAATGTCGAGGGGGTCGGCCAGGCCAAGGCTGTCATCTTCGTCGTCGTTGTGGTCGTCATCGCTTACTTCCAGCTGCGCGCGACCCGCTCCAAGGAAATCGAGGCTTAAGTTATGACTACCAGCACTTCAGCGCAGGCCGTTCCGGCCTCGAAGAAGAAGGATCACCAGCTTCCCTCGGATAATAAGACTCGGATGTCTGGCGGCGCCAAGTTCGTGGTCTACGCCATTCTGGTGTTCTTCACCATCGTCTTCCTTGGGCCGATCCTCTTCATCTTCATCAACTCCTTTAAGTCCAAGTTCGCTATCTCCTCCGATCCTTTCTCGCTTCCCATCGGTGAAACGTGGGTCGGCTTCGAGAACTTCATGGTGGGCTTGACCAAGCAGGGATTCTTGGAAGCGACCTTGTGGTCCTTCATCATCACGATCCTGTCCGTCATCGTCATCGTGTTCTTCTCCGCGATGACCGCCTACTACATCACGCGCGTCAAGACGTGGTGGACAAACCTTCTGTACTACCTCTTCGTGGTCTCCATGATCATCCCCTTTCAGATGGTCATGTTCCCGACGGTCAAGATTGCAGACATGCTTCACCTCAACAACCCGATCGGTATCGTGGTGCTTTACCTCGGTTTCGGTTCCGGTCTGTCGGTGTTCATGTTTGCGGGCTTCGTCAAGTCCATCCCTCTGGATGTCGAGGAAGCCGCGATGATCGACGGTTGTGGGCCGATCCAAAACTACTTCCGTGTGGTGTGGCCCATGCTCAAGCCGACTGCCATTACCGTGGCCATTCTCAACGCCATGTGGGTGTGGAACGACTACTTGCTGCCGTACTTGGTCATCGGTCTGTCCACGCGATACAAGACCATCCCGGTGGTCATCCAGTCCTTCGTTGGCTCCAACGGTAACCGCGATATGGGTGCCATGATGGCCATGCTGGTACTGGCCATCATCCCCATCGTCATCTTCTACTTCTCCACGCAGAAGCACATCATCGAAGGTGTGGCTGCCGGTGCCGTGAAGGGTTAAACCGGTGCGATAGGTTAGAAAACCATGAATCGCATGCTCGGCCCCGAATCGAAGTTCTATGCTGCTCTGAGCCTCTTCGCTGACCTAGTCATCGTGAATGTTCTCTTGGTGATCACGTGCTTTCCCGTGTTCACCGGGGGAATGTCCTTGCGCACCGCCCATGCGGTGACCGGGCAGATGGTCCGGGAGGAAGGTTCTCGCCGCGGCTCAGCCTTCGTTCGGGGCCTTCTGACGCGTCCCGGGGTCAACACCGCATGGTGGTTGATTTGCCTCGCCGTCGCCGCCTTAGCCGCGTATGAATTCGCCATTATTGCCAAGGCAGATCTGGGTTCAATGGGCCTGATACTGCGTGCAGCCTTGATCTCGGGGCTTATCGTATTGGGCTGTGTCAGCGTATGGTTCTTCCATCTCGATGCACCGGGGCTCGGATTCCGTCAAAGAAGCACACAGGCCATAATGAAGGCGGTAGGGCACCTACCGCGTACTCTATTGGCAGTATTGCCTGGCATAGTGCTTGTTCTGTATCCCGTCTTTTTCCCAGCGCAGTGGGGAGGCTACCTGTTCTTCCTCGCGGTGCTGGGCCCAGCTCTCGCGGTCTATCTCGCCGAGCTAGTGCTGCAATGGCCCGAACTCAATTCGCAATCACCCGATAGCTCTTCTTCCTAACGCGGTGCGCGCCAGCTGGCCTAAAGCCGAAAATAGGGTAGCGGTATCCACGTCATCGTGGATCCGCTACCCTGTGGTCTTTGTGGGCTTCCTAGAAGTCCTCTAAGCTTCGCCTTCTTCCTGCGCCTTCTGTTCCTTGAGCAGACGGGCGGCCGCGCGGCGACGAGAACGAAGATTCTCAATGCGCTCGGTCAAAAGTTCATCCAACTCCTCAATGGAGCGGCGCTCGCGCAGCATGTCCCAGTGGGTCCGCGGCGGCTTCACGGGCTTGGACTCTACGCCTTCGCCTTCAACCAGGGTGCCGAGTTTTCCGTTCTTACACATCCACTCCTCGGGGATCTCCGCATCGTCAGCGAAGGGCACCTCATAGATGTCGCCGTCTTCGGTGCGGTACTTCACCATTTGGCGTGGGGCCAAGTCGTGGTCGCGGTCGGTTTCGTAACTCACTGCGCCCATGCGGCTGCCACGGAGTACGCGATCTGCCATGCAACATCATCCTTTTCACGTGTTGAGGTAGGGAAGTGATCAGGGTCGACCCATATCACCCAGAGAACAATCATTATAACGAACGGCCCACTGCCTTTGTTCCCACCCTCGGTTTAATGGGCTAAGGTGTGTGAGGTGATTGGTACACAGGATCCGCAGCCCGGAAAGCCAACAAGGCGCGGCTCGGCTACCTGCCAGTGGTGCGGCAAAGAGATCGCCCAGGGCGGCCGAGGAAGGCCTCGCAAGTTTTGCTCGCCCTCGTGCAAGCAACGCGCGTACGAACAGCGCCATAACGTCGCAGGGACGCCTATTCCAGCCAACGCTGTCATCTTGACTCCGGAGAAGGCCGACCGACTTCGTGACGGCCTCTTCGAGCTTCGATGCTGTGCCGAGGACGTCGCCACGGCGGCGTCGGAAAGCGCCAGCGCTGAAGAAATGGAAGAACTGTGTGCCGAACTGGTCACATTGGCTCGCAAGCTTGAGGAATTGAGATAGCACATGAAATCTGTACTAGGCAACCGCAAACTGATTGTCAGCATCTTCGTGATCCTGATTGTGGCCTCAACGGCACTGGCCCTTGGACCGCTAGCGTTCTCTTTGATCATGGGCCGTGGCGTCCAGACCGAGCCGATCAACGCGGATAAGGTCCAAGCCGCAACAACGGACATCGACGGCGAATGGCAGGTGGCGCAAGGTTCGGCACATAACCACACCTCAGCAGGGTTTACTATCGACGAAATCCTCCCGGCAGATAAGCGCACGACGTCTGGTTCCACCAAGCACGTCACCGGGCAGGCTACCATTCAGCACGGCATCGTCGAGAAGGCGCGCATCGCCGTGGACATGTCCTCCTTGACCACGGATAAAAAGGTGCGCGACCAAAACATGAAGACGAAGCTCTTTGAGGTCTCTAAGTATCCAGAATCCACCTTTACGTTGACCGAGCCGGCTGATGTCTCCGCCGTGCCCGACGACGGCTCACTGGTTACCATCCCACTCACAGGTGACCTCACCATCCACGGTCAAACCAAGAGCGTGACGCAGGACTTCCAGGTGGTCCGCGATGGTGACACCATCATCCTGGGCGGCGATATTCCGGTTAACCGTCTCGACTACGGAATTGAGACTCCAGAGATGATCGCCGCACGAATCTCGGAAACCGGCGAGATCAATGTCCGCGTAACTTTTGAGAAGAAATAGCTACGGTTCCTTATGAAATCTCGCCATCTCATTCCAGTCCTGTGGATCCGGCTCGTCGTGCTCGCAGGCTTCAGCATCTTCATTTGGACCCAAGACATGAAGCTCCTCGCTGCCTTCTCAGTGCTACTCGTAGTCCTTACGGCGGTACAGCTGGTGATCGCCTACCGTCAGCGCTAAAACTCGCACTCGGTACAGCCACAGAGGAACATAGGCCAATTACGTAACTGTGACTATATTTGGGCGATAAGGGGACTCGGCCGCACGGCAAACAGGGGATGCAAATTGGGAACGTCACGAGCCGTCAGCGGTTAACCCCGTACGCGTACAGTGCATTGCTTGAGGCCAATAAAGAGCACGCAAATGGACTGCCCGGAAACTGACAAAAGCAGGAAGCCGCGCATCAGCAGAAAAGTGTCATGCCACAACAACAGCGCAATATAGGAACAGTAAGCATTCCAGAAACTGCAAGGCGGACGTCTCGACACCTAAGCACCGAACGGCGGCAAGATGGGGACAGCACACCCGTCACAGCGCCACAACAATCCACGGCCACCGACACCTCACGGTCAAGGCCTGCA
Source organism: Corynebacterium sp. HMSC062A03 (assembly GCF_001811145.1). Classification (NCBI taxonomy): domain Bacteria; kingdom Bacillati; phylum Actinomycetota; class Actinomycetes; order Mycobacteriales; family Corynebacteriaceae; genus Corynebacterium; species Corynebacterium sp. HMSC062A03. The sequence goes on from NZ_KV803645.1 coordinate 196,388, forward strand.
CTGGACCCGGCCAGGTTTAGCTAAAAGACCACGCTTGGCCCACTACTTTAACTATTGTCCGATAATGTACATTATGTCAGATAATCGACGTGCCCACTTCCCGCCCAATACAAAAACTTACCCAAGAAAAATTTGTCACCCATTGAGACTTTTATTTCATTGCGTGGAACGGTAGTGTTTCCCTCACAACCAATCGACCTATCGAAATAATCAAGGAGGGCGCCTCTCACATGACCGCCGTCAGCACAACACCGCCAAACGCAGCGGCCCCAGCACAGCAGCTCACCAAACGCGACCGTGTGCGTGTGGCCGTGGCTTCAACTATTGGCACGACCATCGAGTTCTATGATTTCTACATTTATGCCACGGCAGCCGTAGCCGTCTTTCCTTTCCTCTTCTTCCCGAAGACTGAGGATCCGACCGTTGCCCTGCTGCAGTCCTTTGCAACCTTCGGCCTTGCCTTTATCGCTCGACCACTGGGCTCACTGCTCTTTGGGCACTTCGGCGATCGCATCGGCCGCAAAGCCACGCTCGTTGGCGCACTCCTGACGATGGGCATTGCCACCTTTATCATTGGTATCCTGCCTACCTACCAAACCGCAGGCATTATCGCGCCGGCCCTGCTGGCCCTGATGCGCTTCTGCCAAGGTTTGGGCCTGGGCGGCGAATGGTCCGGTGCAGCTTTGCTGGCCTCCGAGACCGCGAAGGAAGGTAAACGAGCTTTTGCCGCCATGTGGCCGCAGTTTGGCGCACCCTTCGGCTTCCTACTGGCCAATGGCTTCTTCCTGACGCTCGTAGCCACCATGGATTACTCGCGCGGCGATACCACCGGCACCTTCATGGAATGGGGCTGGCGCCTGCCCTTCCTCGCCTCTGCTGTGATGGTGCTCATCGGTCTCTACGTCCGCTTGCGCCTGGAAGAAACACCGGTTTTCCAGCAGGCCGTTGATGAAGGCAAGAAGGTCAAGACCCCTATGGTGGAGGCTTTCCGCACAGCATGGAAGCCGATGATCATTGGTACCTTCGTGATGGTCTCTTGCTACACCCTATTCTACCTGGTCACCACCTGGATCCTTTCCTACGGTATTGGCGATAAGACCAAGGAGCTGGGTTTGGGCATCCCCTACCTGGAGTTCCTGGAGATCCAACTGATCTCTATCTTCATGTTCATCATCGGCATTCCGGTGTCCTCCATGCTCTCGGACAAGTACGGACGCAAGCCGATCTTGACCATAACCTCGGTTATCATGATTGCCTTCGGCTTCAGCTTCCCATACTTCTTGGGCATTGCGCACGCTGACCGCAACTCCGTCCTTGGGTTCCTGGTCGTTGGCATGTTCATCATGGGCCTCATCTTCGGCCCTATGTCCGCCGTTCTCCCAGAGCTCTTCCCCACCAACGTGCGCTACACCGGCTCCGGTATCGCCTACAACGTGTCCTCTATCCTCGGCGCCGCCGTGGCCCCGTTCATCGCAACGTGGCTCGTAAGCACATACAACGTGAGCTACGTGGGCTATTACCTGGTTATCGTTTGCTTCATCTCCCTCATCGCCATCCTCATGATGCAGGAGCTAAAGGATCAGGACCTGTCCCAGGTTTAGGTCTTTAAATACAAACATCTCCCCGACTCTTTCTGGTGTGAAGCACCAAGGTCGGGGAGATTTTTATTGCGGCGTTGCGGGCTCTACTCACGTCACGCTTCACCTGACACCGCCTGCGGGCGCCATTCATGGGTGGTTGTGCCCCGCTGCTGCCAAAAGTGCCAACCACCTATCACGAGCTCTTCATCTACTCAGCCTGCCTAAAACCTACGCAGTAACAGCAGCTTCAGCAGCCTTCGCATCTTCCTCGATGGGTTTACGGCGCACGATGGCGGAGAAGAGCGCACCAGTAATATTTGCCCACACCGCGGCGACCACACCCGGAATCGCCGCCTCCGGAGTGAAGAACTGCAGCGCCAATGCCGAGGCCAGACCGGAGTTCTGGGTCGCCACTTCAATTGCCGTGGTGCGTGCCGCTGCCTCGCGCTGGCGAGCAATTTTCGCCAGATAGTAGCCGAAAAGAAATCCGATGAGATTCTGGATAGCCACGCCCACGAATACCACGAGCCCCACGGTCACGAGCTTGTCCTGGGACTTTGACACCACCGCCATGACCACGCCGCCGATGCCAGCGATGGCCACCCACGGCAAGGCCGGCAGAACCTTGTCCACAGCTTTAGTAGCTATCACGCGCAGCAACAGGCCCAGGCCCACCGGAATGAGGACGGTCTGGACCAGCGACCACACCATGCCGGCACCGTCAACCTCTGCGGTTTGTCCCGCCAACCACAGCATGAGCACCGGCGTCATGATCGGCGAGACGAGGGTTGACACCGAAGTCATCGCCACCGACAGCGCCACGTCCCCCTTAGCCAGGTAGGCCATCACATTGGAGGCAGTACCGCCGGGCACAGAGCCAAGGAGGATGAGGCCGACAGTGGCGGCGTCGGAAAGCCCGAGCATTTTCGCCACGAGCACAGCACTCGTCGGCATGATGGCAAATTGACAAATAACGCCCAAGAAGATGGGCAGCGGGCGCTTCGCCACTAGGGCCAGGTCCGGAATAGTCAGGGTAAGGCCCATGGAAAACATGATGACCATGAGCAACTGCGAAGTGTACTGCCCCACCGGTTCAAAGGTACTGGGACTCACAAAGGCGACAATGGCGCAGGCAATAATAACGATGGGAAAGATGTAGACGGCGAGTTTCTCGCCGGTCTCCCCCTCTGTACGCGGGTTCGTCATGGTGTTTCCTTTCCAGAGTATGTCTCACTAGATGAATTGAGTATCCCATATGATGAACCTCACGTACCCGTTTTGGTCCAGATTTACTGTCACGCGATAGATTAGAAATATGTCCAAGCTTTTAAGCCCCGATTCCTCTCTTTTCTCCCGCCCAGCCGGCACCACGAGCCAGGCCGACGCGGTTTCTGCACGCTACAAGAACGGCTCCCCCGCCGAGCTGGTGGCGGACATGGAAGCCATCGTTGGTCACGAGAACGTGCACGGACGTCTCAGCGACCTCGTGCGCTTCTCCTCTGATGCCGGCCCTTACCGCTCCATCCCGAACATCGTGGTCTCCCCGCGCAACGCCACGGACCTCGCTGCGCTGATGAAGTACTGCGATACTCACGATCGCCACATGACCTTCCGTGCAGCAGGAACGTCGCTGAACGGCCAGGCCATGGGCGATGACATCCTCGTCGATGTCAAAACCCACTTCGGCGGCATGGAGGTACGCGAAGAAGGCCGCAAGCTGTGGTCCCGCCCCGGCGTCATCTTGGGCGATGCCCAGGCGGTACTCTCCCGCCACGGCTTCATGCTGGGGCCGGACCCGGGATCCACGTCCGTGTGCACCATCGGTGGCGTGCTGGCCGATAACTCCGGCGGCATGCGCTGCTCTTTAGAGCGCGATAGCTACCACAGCATTGAAGAGCTCATCTTCGTCCTGCCTTCGGGCACCATCGTGGATACTTCGCGCGGTGATGAGGTCTTCCGCAAGCAGGAGCCGAAGCTCCACGCCGATCTACTGGCCTTCCGCGACAAGCTGCGCGCTAATACCGAGATGGTGGACTTCCTGCGCACCAAGTTCTCCATCCGCAACACCAATGGCCTTCGTATCGACGCCTTCCTCGACGAGGATGAGCCCGTGCACATCCTCAAGCGCCTGCTCATCGGTTCCGAGGGCATCTTCGGCGCTATCACGGAATCCGTCATCCGCACGGTGAAGCTACCGCGTGTGAAGGCCACGACGTGGGTCGAGCTGCCCAACCTGCGTGATGCCGCAAACTACGTGCACCCCATCATGGAAACCGGCGCGGAAGCCTGCGAACTCCTGGTCGCCCCGGTCATGCGCCGCTCGGCCGAACACTATGCGCATGCGCCGGAATCCTGGCGCAACCTTGATGATGATGCCGCGGCACTCCTCGTCGAGGTGGGCGGCAGCGACGAGGCAGATTTGGACAAGGCCATGGATCGCCTACGCACCGTGCTTGCCGACGCCCCACTACTCCGCCCCCTCGAATTCCTCACCACCGCGGAAGGTATGCGCGGTGCGTGGGAACTGCGCAACGGCCTCTATGGCCTGCTGGGCGCAGACCGCCCGAACGGCACGGCGTACATCACCGAGGATGTCTGCTTCCCGCCCTCTCAGGTTGGCGAAGCCGCAGCAGACCTGTTGGACTTGCAGGCCAAGTATGGCTACCCGGAATCCGTCATGGGGCACGCTGCTTTTGGCAACCTGCACTTCTTCTTCACCCCGCGTTTTGATGTCGAGGAAGAGCGCGAGTCCTATGCCGCGTTCTTGGATGATCTGGCCGAGCTGGTCATTGATAAGTACCAGGGCTCAATGAAGGCCGAGCACGGCACCGGCGTAAACATGGCTCCCTTCCTGGAGCACGAGTGGGGCACAGAGGCCTTCGAGCTGTTCTGGGAAGTTAAGAACATGATCGATCCCAAGGGCATCCTGGCGCCGAACGTGAAGCTTACACGCGACCAAACCATCCACCTGCGCAACTTCAAGTCCTTCCCGAAGGTCGAGAATGAAATCAACCCGTGTGTGGAGTGCGGCTTCTGCGAGCCTGTCTGCCCCTCGCGCCACGCCACGGTGACCCCACGCCAGCGCATCGTGCTGCGCCGCGAGATGGCCCGGCAGCAAGAAGGCTCGGAGGTGCTGGCGCAGCTGCAGAAGGAGTACCAGTACGACGCAGTCGACATGTGCGCCGCAGACGGCACCTGTTCTATCCCCTGCCCGATTAGCATCGATACAGGTGCGGTCATGAAGCAGCTGCGCGCGCAACAGGCTACCCCGGCCCGCGAGAAGGTGGCACTGACGACGGCGCAGCGCTGGGAACTGGTGGAAAAGCTTGCCCGCGCTGGCATCATCTCCGCCAACAAGATTCCCCACAAGCCCCTCGAGCTGGGCGCCAACATGGCTCGCAACGTGGTAGCTCCCGACTTGCTGCCCACCGTCCCGGGGCCGCTTCCGAAGGCCGCATCGCGTCTGCCGGAAACCCCGCGCGAGGGCGCTGGCGCACTCTACTTCCCTGCCTGCACCAACCGCATCTTCGGCCGCCCAGCCGGCGCGGCCAAGGATTCAGTCGACCTCCCGCGCGCGATCGTGGAACTAGGACGCCGCGCTGGCCAGCCAGTGTGGATTCCGGAGGACGTCGCGGGCGATTGCTGTGGTACACCGTGGTCGTCCAAGGGCTACAAGGAAGGATTTGAGTACCAGGCTCAAAAGATCGTGCGCGACCTCTGGCATTGGTCGGAGCACGGCCAGCTGCCCATCGTGGTCGATGCTGCCAGCTGCACCCACGGGTTGCTAGATTCCGTTCCTGAGGTGCTCTCCCCTGCTGACCGCAAGCTTTGGGAGGATCTGCGCATCCTCGATGTCGTGGAATGGCTGCGCGATGAAATCGCCCCACACCTGCCCATCGTGAAAAACATGGGCAGCATCGCCGTACACCCAACCTGCTCGACTGACCACATGGGCATGAGCCAAGCGCTCGTTGACCTGGCAAACCTCTGCGGCTCTGCCAAAGTCCCGGAGGGCGCGATGTGCTGTGGCTCCGCCGGTGACCGTGTCATGCTGCACCCGGAGCTCGTCGAGTCCGCCACACGCGAGGAGCGCGTTTCTCTCGACACGGAACACTTCGACGCCTTCGTCTCCGATAACCGCACCTGCGAGATGGGCCTGGAGATGATCTCCGGACGGACCTATGAATCAATCGCAGTGCTGTTGGAACGGGCCTCCCGTCCGGTCGTCACGCCCTAGAAGAGGTGACGCTTAACGGCGACCCCCGCGGTTGCGGTGGGTCGCCACCACGTGCACCGCATCCAGCATCCCTAAGGTGAGCAGCGCCTCGCGGAGAGCAAACTGGAACGTCCAAAGGCGGCGGAAAACCTGGTCGAAGCCCGCTGCCGCAGCTTCGCGGTGCCGCCCGTCGAAGAAGCTGCGCTGGTAACGAAGCGTTTCCAGGTAGTGGGTTCCGGTGTGGGTCTGAGCGATGATGCGCAGGTTGGAGCGCCTATCGAAGAGTCGGTGGGTCTCCTCCAGCGTCGGGTAATCCAGGCCAGGCCATATATAAGCTCGCAGAACCTGAATCGCGGACTGGGCGGCCGGAGTCATCGCCTCGGTAGCAAAGAGCGATCCCATGGCCACTCGCCCACCGCTGACCAGCGAGCGATCCAGCATCTGCACATAGCGCCGGCGCTCGGGAGCCGATAGCGTCTCTAGCTTCTCCACGCTCACTATCGCGTCATAGCGCCCGCGCCACTGCTTCGGATTGGGCAACGCCGTTTCGATGCCCTGCACATGGACAGAATCAGCGGCTCCCTCAAGGAGTAGTTGTTCGTCGAACAGCGCCTGCTGCTCAGCATCCCCCGTAAGGACGTCAACGGTGGCGCGCCGGGCAACGGCTTGAATTGCTACCTGCAGACCAGTCGCCGGATAAACCAGAAGATGTGTGCCGGCGCCGGTGCGGGTGGCGTCGAGAAGCCACTGTGCAGCGCGGCGCTGCGCATCGCCCAAGTCCTCACGGTCGGTGTGCGTCGGCTCGGTCACACTTGTCACATCGACGAAGTGCTCTTTGGGTTCTTTGCTCCCCACCCGCGCACTATAGCTGCGCACCGCTTCACGCACCGTTGTGGGAACGCCGCTAGCAAAGATGCCGCCCGAATGGCTGAGGGAATCACCCGCATACAGTTTCACCACATCAAGAGGCAGCTCGCCCGGGCTCGAAGTCTCCACCGCAAGCTCTTTCGCCTTCGGCCGGTAGCCCACCCCCAGGAGCCGCACGAGAACTTTGACCAAACGATCGGAATCGGGCGTCGTCCACTCCCCTGCCATATAAGACTCGGCCAAGCCCAGCCAGCCTGAATCGGCGATGCGGGAGAAGAGGGCGTCGTGAAGCACGGCTAGATCTGGGTCCTCGCCGTCCAACTCGACCCCAGCTTTGGAACACGCCTGCGCAAATTCCGCCTCCGACCGGTCGCTTTTGAAACGCAGCAGGCGTGAAGAAGGGACGGTGGCCACGCCCGGCCACGCCGCAGCGTCAATCGAAGCCAAGTGGGAATACACGCTCTAGCCAGCCTTCCTCATCGCACACACGTATTTTCTTAGACTAAAACGGGCGGGCCACGAACAGGTGGAGGCGCGGCCTAAAAAGCCAGTTAATAACCCATAAAGTATGCATGTACCGCTAGAAAGGTTTAGACTAACTCGGGTAAAATAATCTAGCTTTCTTAAGGAAGGTATTCAATCACCATGGCGCACACCCCCTACCGTCCTAGTAACGGCCGCCACCACGTCGTTGTTATCGGTGCCGGCTTCGGCGGCATCAACGCCGTTAAGAAGCTCAAGGACGCGGATGTTGAGATCACCCTGATCGACAAGAAGAACCACCACCTCTTCCAGCCGATGCTTTACCAGGTCGCCACCGGCGTCATCTCCGCCGGTGAGATCGCCCCGTCCACGCGTCAGATCCTGCGCCACCAGGACAACGTCAACTTCGTCAACGGTGAGGTTACCGACGTCAACATCAAGGATCAGACCGTCACCGCAGAACTTGACGGCGCGGTTCGCACCTACGGCTACGACTCCCTCATCGTCGCCGCCGGCGCTGGTCAATCCTACTTCGGCAACGACCACTTTGCCGAGCACGCACCGGGCATGAAGACGCTTGACGACGCCTTCGAGATCCGCTCCCGCATCATCTCCGCCTTCGAGAAGGCTGAGTTGGAAGAAGATCCTGCCAAGCGTGAGAAGCTGCTGACCTTCGTCATCGTCGGAGCTGGCCCGACTGGTGTTGAGCTCACCGGCCAGATTGCTGAGCTGGCACAGCGTACGTTTGCTGGCGAATACTCCAACTTCGGTTCTTCCTCCGCCAAGATTTACCTGCTGGATGGTGCCCCGCAGGTTCTTCCGCCCTTTGGCAAGCGCCTCGGCCGCAAGGCTCAGCGCACCTTGGAGAAGCTGGGCGTTGACGTGCGCCTCAACGCCATGGTCACCGACGTCACCGCTGACGCCGTCACCTACAAGAACATGAAGACTGAGGAAGAGGTCAGCATCGAGGCCGCGACCAAGATCTGGTCCGCAGGTGTCGCTGCTTCCCCGTTGGGCAAGCTTATCGCTGACCAGGCAGGTGTGGAGGCGGACCGTGCCGGCCGTGTCTCTGTCAACGAGGACCTCACGGTTGGTGAGTACAAGAACGTCTACATCGTCGGCGACATGATTTCCCTCAACCGCCTTCCGGGTGTGGCCCAGGTGGCCATCCAAGGTGGCAACCACGTGGGCAAGCTCATCGAGGCCAAGATTGATGAAGAGTCCACCGCTAACGAGGCCGAGCCGTTTGAGTACTTCGACAAGGGCTCCATGGCCGTCATTTCCCGCTTCAACGCAGTGGTCAAGCTGGGCAAGACTGAGTTCGCTGGTTTCCCGGCTTGGATTTCCTGGCTTGGTCTGCACATCTTCTACATCGTTGGCTTCCGCAGCCGCACCCTCGTTGCGCTGCACTGGCTGCTCAACGCCTTCTCGCGCGACCGCGGCAATCTGGAGATCACCCAGCAGCAGCGCGTTGCTCGCAACGTGATTGACCGCGACCTCCACTAGGTCTTACGCGTCTTTTAAGGAGAGAGGATATATCCTCTCTCCTTTCTCTTTGCCCATGTACGGTAGAGGGAAGAACAGCCTAGCTTAAGGAGAAAACCGTGAGCCAACCTGCGCTGCCTCGTGTCCTCAGCATTGCCGGCACCGATCCCACGGGCGGCGCTGGTATTCACGCCGACCTCAAGTCTTTTGAGGCCGCTGGGGCCTACGGCATGGCCGTGGTGACCGCCCTGGTGGCGCAGAATACGCAGGGCGTGCGCGCTATCCACACCCCACCGGTGGACTTTTTGCGCGAACAGCTGGAAAGTGTCAAGGACGACGTGACTATCGACGCCGTCAAGATCGGCATGCTGGGCTCTGTTGCCATTACCGAAGCGGTGAGCGACTTCATTGCTTCCCTCCCCGCGGGTGTGCCGGTGGTCTGCGATCCGGTCATGGTCGCCTCCAGCGGTGACCGCCTGCTCGAACCGGAGGCGGAACGCGCAGTACGTGAGCTGGCTTGCCGCGCGACAGTGGTCACCCCCAACCTGCCGGAGCTTGCAGTCCTCGCGGGCGTAGCAGAACCGCGCACCTTTGATGATGCTCTTTCTGTTGCAACCAAGTGGGCCCACGAGAACGACACGTGGGTCGTAGTCAAAGGCGGGCACCTCGATGGTGCTCAGGCCGATAACGCGACCGTAAGCCCTTCCGGCGAAATCACGCGCGTGCCCTGCCCGCGGATTGATACGAAGAACACGCACGGCACCGGCTGCTCTCTGTCCTCTGCCCTAGCGGCGCGTTTGGGCGCGGGTCAATCCCTCGACGAGGCACTGGTATGGGCAACTGAATGGCTCCACGAGGCGATCGTGCATGCGGATGCGCTCCACGTCGGGCACGGACACGGCCCTGTTGACCACGGCCACCGGCTCCGGCGCCTCGCCGCGGAGGCACAAAGTTAGCCCAGCAGATCGGCGCCTGGGCGGGTAAGCACGGCCACCATGAAGGTGGAATTCTCCTTAAAGACCTTCATGTCCCAGGATGCAAAGATGAAATCGACCCGATAACCCAGTGAGCGAGCGAGGTCGAGGAAGTCCTCAAAGCCCCAGCCGCGGCCCTCGCCAAAACCGACGACGAAGCGGCCGCCGGGGCGTAGCGCGTTAAACACATTGCGCAAGGCCGCCTCACGCCCTTCGGTAGCAATGAAAGTCATGACGTTGCCCGCAGCCACGGCGATGTCGAAGTTATTCTCGGGGATTTCCTCCTCGGAAAGATCACCTACCTCCCAGCGGGCCTCCGGATAATCGTTGACCGCATGTTCGATCAAGATGGGATCGACATCCACGCCCACGACGGTATGCCCGCGTTTTACCAACTCACCGCCAAGACGTCCGGAACCGCAGCCGGCGTCGAGAACGCGGGAGTGGCGTTCACTCATGGCGTCGATAAGCCGGGCTTCCCCATCGATATCCTTGCCCTGGGCCCGTAGCGTCTTCCATTTCCGTGCAAAGTTGTGGGAATGGGCGGGATTCGCTGCAGTTACTTCTTTCCAGGTAGGCATGACAACGAGTATAGGCCTTTAGAGGTGTAAGATTTAGCCGCTCTTATAAAACGCCTATACGAAGCGAAGGAGGCTGAGACACGATGCCATCTGTACCGTCACCATTCAAGCCACGCAAGAAAAACACTTCGGACAATAATTCGCCGAGTTTTTCTGTGCCTGTCGAGCGCGCCATTGAGCACTGCCGAGTGTTCATCGACGGCGAGGCACTGCCCGGTGAGTTCACCCCGCACAGCGCGCTGCAAACCGTGGAAGAATACGGCCGCGGCTTCGTGTGGGTAGGCCTGCATGAGCCCTTAGAGTCCCAGATGACGAAGGTGGCGGCTGAGTTCCGCATCCACGAACTCATCGTTGAAGACACGGTCCAGGCCCACCAGCGCCCGAAATTAGAGCGCTACGATGACCAGCTTTTTGTGGTGGCACGGTCGGTGAACTACCGTGACCACGACGAAGTGGCCGACAAGCGCCAGATCATTTCCACGGGTGAAATCCAAATGATCATCGGGGATACGTTCATCATCACGGTGCGCCACTCTGCCAAGTTGCCCAACTTAGCCTACGTGATTCAGGATGAACAGGACCTAGTTGAGCAGGGCCCCATATCGCTCGCGTGGAAGATTCTGGACATGATGGTGGACCGCTATTCGGAGATCTGCCGCCTCATCGCCATCGAGGTCGACGAACTAGAAGAAGAAATCTTCACCCCGAATTCGCTGCCCAACATTGACCGTATCTACATGTTTAAGCGAGAGATTCTGGAGATGAAGCACGCGATCGTGCCGCTCTCGCCGGCTTTGCGGGCGATGGTCGCAGACCACAAGGATCTCATTCCGAAGACGATTCGCTCCTATCTGCGCGATGTCAACGATCACCAGCTCGTCGTTCAAGACCAGGTGGCGGGCTTTGACGAGCGCTTGACCTCGCTTATCGACGCCTCCGTCGCCAAAATCAACATGCAGCAAAACTCCGACATGCGCACGATCTCTGCGGTGGTTGGCATGTGGGCCGCTCCGACGCTCGTGGCGGGTATCTACGGTATGAACTTTGATGTCATGCCGGAGCTGCATTTTCCTTGGGGCTATTACGGGGCAATTGGCCTCATGGTCTTGGTCGTGGCCGGAATGTGGTGGTGGTTCCGGCGCAATAACTGGCTGTAGGGGCTACTGCACCACCATGGTGCGCAGTGTGGAAGCAGCGAGAAGTACATCGCCCTGGCTGATTTTTACTTCCCACAGCTGCGTGCGGCGGCCCTTGTACAGCGGCGTAGCGACGGCGCTGACGGTGCCTTCGGCTACCGGTTTAAGGAAGTCTGTGTTGTTGTTCACGCCGACAACCGGCTTGCCCGCGAGAATGAGGCTGCCGACAGATGCAGTGGACTCCGTAATCGTGCAGAAAAGCCCGCCATTCGCCACGCCCCACGGCTGGTGGTGGTCTGGAACGACGTCGACCTCGGAGCGAATCTCATCAGCCGAGATGTGTGTGAAGCGCAGTCCGATGAGCCCGGCAAGCCCCTGTGGGTGAGAGTTGATGAGGTCAAGTTCCTCGGCGTTGAGCGGCCGTGTTTGGGATACCGCGACAAACTTTTCAAAGATTTCAGAGTGTTTCATGCCACACCAGGTTAGTGGATATCGGTGACGTAGGATGGTGGACATGACTCAAACTGCTGAAAAGACAGATCTCGCTCAGATTGGCGTTGTGGGCCTCGCTGTAATGGGCTCCAACCTCGCGCGTAACTTTGCCCGAAACGGAAATACCGTCGCGGTCTACAACCGCAGTCCGGAAAAGACCCGCGCGCTCATCAGTGAGCACGGTGATGAAGGTACCTTCATCCCGTCCGAAACTGTCGAAGATTTCGTTGCCTCCCTCGAGCGCCCCCGCAAGGCAATCATCATGGTGCAGGCTGGCGCGGCTACCGACGCCGTCATCAATCAGCTCACCGAGGCGATGGATGAGGGCGACATTATTATTGATGGCGGCAACGCCTTATTCACGGACACCATTCGCCGTGAGAAGGAGGTGGCGGCTAAGGGCCGTCACTTCGTCGGAGCGGGAATTTCCGGTGGTGAGGAAGGCGCGCTCAATGGCCCGTCCATCATGCCTGGCGGCCCAGCAGAGTCTTGGGAGACCCTGGGCCCAATCCTTGAATCGATCGCAGCAGAAGTGGACGGAACGCCATGTGTGACCCACATTGGACCGGATGGCGCGGGTCACTTTGTCAAGATGGTGCACAACGGCATCGAATACGCCGACATGCAGGTTATCGGTGAGGCATACCAGCTGCTTCGTTATGGTGCAGGCATGGAACCAGCTGAAATCGCTGAGGTTTTCCGCGAGTGGAACGCCGGCGACCTGGACTCCTACCTCATTGAGATCACCGCCGAAGTGCTGGCACAAAAGGATCCGGAGACAGGTGCCCCGCTTGTCGACGTCATCGTGGACGCCGCCGGCCAGAAGGGCACCGGCCGTTGGACCGCCATTAATGGCCTCGAGCTGGGCGTGCCGATCACTGGCATTGCGGAATCGGTGTTCGCGCGTGCGCTCTCCTCTGCCACCGCTCAGCGTGCAGCTGCCCAGGAGGGCCAGCTGCCCTCCGGAACCATTACCGAGCTCAACGTAGATAAGGCCGAGTTCGTCGAAGACGTTCGCCGTGCACTGTATGCCGCAAAGCTCATTGGCTACTCTCAGGGCTTCGATGAGATCAAGGCTGGCTCCGAGGAGTTCGGCTGGAACGTGGACCCACGTGACTTGGCTACAATCTGGCGCGGTGGTTGCATCATTCGTGCGAAGTTCCTCGACCGCATCCGTGAGGCCTACGACAACAATGCCGACCTGCCTGCCTTGATTTTGGACCCGTATTTCAAGGGCGAGCTGGAGAACCTCATCGACCCGTGGCGCCGCGTCGTCGTTGCTGCAACGCAGCTGGGCCTGCCGGTTCCGGTGTTTGCCTCTTCCCTCTCCTACTACGACAGCTTGCGAGCCGAGCGCCTCCCTGCTGCTCTAATCCAGGGCCAGCGCGATTTCTTCGGCGCCCACACCTTCAAGCGTGTGGACCGGGACGGCACATTCCACATCGAATGGTCAGGTGACCGCTCCCTGACCGAAATGTAGCCGCCAAGCCCCTCCCCCGAGGGGCTTTTCTTATATCTGTTCCGCCGAACGTATTCTCCCTTCTCCGGCTGCGCCCCTCACCGTTCCTGCGGAGCGCTCCTAGGCGCCACACGCCGCCGTTCCAGCCATGGCTCACATCCTCTCGCCCGCAGCCACCGTTCACCCAGCCACCCCCTGTCCGCAGCCACCGTTCACCCAGCCAATCCCTGTCCGCCGCCACCGTTCACCCAGCCAATCC
>NZ_KV803646.1:0-1003 GCF_001811145.1 Corynebacterium sp. HMSC062A03
TCCCAGAGCTTCTCACTGGTAAATTGCGTTCCGCGGTCAGCGTGAAACACCAGCCCATCAGGAACATCACCGCGCAGTGTATGCGCCATCCGCAGGGCCCGTTCGACCAGGTGTGTGTCTTGCACGCTATCCATAGCCCAGCCCAGCACTCTGCGGGAATGACCGTCGCGGACCGCGCACAAGTACAACCAGCCTTCACCGGTGCGCAAGTAGGTAATATCTGACATCCACACTCGGTTGAGCTCACCAGTATCAAACATGCGCTTGACCAGGTCAGGAAGAGTTGACTTACGCTTGGCTTGGATTGTAGTCACCGGGACAAAGGCACGCGGTGAAATCCCTTCAATGCCCATCATGCGCATCCGCTTCGCCACAGTCTTACGGTTAAGCGAAATGTGGTAGCGCTCGGCAAGCTCTGCGGTGATCCGCGGAGCACCATAAACCTCATCGGAGTCTTTCCAAATCTGATGAATCTTACGGTCAACATCATCGTAAAATGCTGCCCGATCATCCTTTCCGGATAGTCGTTTCTGCTGCACATGGGCCCATTTGTAGTATCCAGACCGAGATACTTTTAATAGTCGTGCCATGCGTTTGATGCTGTAGTTTGCCTTCTCCTGCTGCATTAGTTCGAACTTTTCTGCTCGCGTTGCTTCGCGGCGAAGAAGGCTGTCGCTTTTGACAAAAACTCGTTATCCATCTTTGCTTCAGCCAGCTCTCGGCGCAGACGAGCATTCTCAGCACGAAGATCAGCCTCACTCATCCCATCCGAGGCTCCTCGGCGTTCACGCTCGAGTTTGACCCACCGGCCTAAAAGCCCGGCGGAAACACCGATTTCCTTAGCCACATGGGCAATTGGGCGCTCTGACTCGATTACCAGGTTCGCGGCCTCACGCCGGTACTCAGGCGTGTACTTCTTGCGCTGTTGACTCACAATGAACATCCTCTCTTACGGACACAAGATCCGTACAAATAGGGTGTCCACTAAACGAGGGTAACCTCA